>JAFYTT010000019.1 GCA_017558715.1 Clostridia bacterium
CAGGCAGAACTGCGCTGTGCCGTCGAAAAAATGACCGTTTCCTACAAAGAATCATCGGGTGCGGGAGCACGTCTTGTCACACGGAACTGTGAAGTGCTTGCGTATGCCGCGACACGGATGCCGGCCACCTTCGGTGCGGTCTGCGCATCGTTTGAGAGCGCACTCCAAACCCTCTCCGAGGAGGATACCGCATCCCTCTCCACCGTTTTGGACCTTGGTGCGGGAACGGGTGCCGCTTCACTTGCCGTATCGTCCTACCTGCCGTCAGCACACATTACGGCGGTGGAACGGGAGGCAGAGATGATCTCTGTCGGAAAACATCTGACCGCCGACTGCGACATTGTTTGGGAGCAGTCCGATGCCGTCGCCTATGCACGCCGCCTTTCACAGAACGGAAAAACGTTCGATGTCGTCATCGCATCTTATATGACAAACGAAATGACCGATGATACACGCACTTCCCTTCTGGAACTTTTATGGAGCATCACCGGAAAACTACTTTTACTGGTAGAACCCGGAACCAAGGTCGGATCCGCCATTCTCCGCGCCGCCAAACGTCAGCTGACTGCCTGCGGTGCACAGGTCTGTGCGCCCTGTCCGCAGATCGACGGATGTCCGCTCGATGCTGACGACTGGTGTCACTTTACCTGCCGCGTGGCACGGTCCAAGCTGCACAAAACGCTCAAGGGCGGCGATGTCCCCTATGAAGACGAAAAGTTTTCGTATCTCGCGCTGACCCGTCTTCCCTGCACGCCTGCCTGCAATCGGGTTCTGCGTCATCCGCAAAAGGATGCCGGACGGATCACACTGACCGTCTGTACCCCTGCGGGACGTGAGATCAAAACCGTAACCAAGCGCGACAAGGCACAATTTACTGCCGCCAGAAAAGCAGGTGCCGGTGACAGCATTGAGGGACTTTCCTGAGCTCTTCCACCTCCGACAACAACGGTACTGCCCGCATGCTGTCGGCATCCTTGCAGTTCCCCAAAAATTTTTTTGAAAAATTTTCAGTTTTTATGGAACAAAATCGGAATTTTGTCGTCTATATTATTTAACGGGACTTTTTGTATCCGTCAGTATCTGAAATACGAGGCAAATCATGAATCAGAAATTACAAGCAGTCATTGCAGAAACTGAAAAAGCCGTCATCGGCAAGCGGAACACACTGTTATGGGTCACGCTGGCATTGCTCGCCGGCGGACATATTCTGCTCGAGGATATTCCCGGTGTCGGAAAAACCACAATGGCACTCGCCTTCTGCCGCGCCATGCGTCTGGAATACGGTCGTGTACAGTTTACACCCGACATCCTGCCCTCGGACATCACCGGCTACTCTCTTTATGACAAAGAAACGGGGCGTATGGAATATCAGCGAGGCGCGATTCTTTGCAATCTGTTCCTGGCAGACGAGCTGAACCGTGCAACCAGCCGTACCCAGTCCGCGCTTCTGGAAGCGATGGAGGAGGGACAGGTTACCGTTGACGGCATCTCGCACCCGCTGCCAAAGCCCTTCTGTGTCATCGCGACACAAAATCCGACGGGTGCCGCCGGAACCCAGCGTCTGCCCGACTCGCAGATCGACCGCTTTATGATCCGTCTGTCCATCGGCTATCCGCGCGCGCAGGATGAAGCGGAAATGATCCTGCGTCATCAGGGCGGCCGTCCGCTCGACCGTGTGGGCAGCATCATGACGGCACAGGAGCTGACACGCATGCAGGCGGAAGTTGCCGCGGTCTACACCTCGCGGGAGCTGGCTGAATATGTGGTCGCGCTGATCGGTGCCACACGGACATCACCCGATCTTGCGCGCGGTGCCTCTCCCCGTGCCGCCCTCGGTGTCATGTCGATGGCAAAGGCACACGCATATCTGTCCGACCGCGATTATGTCATTCCCGCCGATGTCCGCGCGGTATTCTCCACCACCGTTTTTCACCGTTTGATTCTGACACCGCAGGCAGAACACGACGGTAAAAACGCCTTTGATATCGCAAATGAAATTCTTGCCGCAACACCGGCACCGAACGTTCTTGACCGCTCTGCGTCAAAAACACCGACAGCAGCAAGGACGGTACCGCCTGCGAAATCCGGCTCCGGCCCCTCACGCGTATGATGACACTGTTGCTGCGCTGGGCGGTCTATCTGCTCACGCTTGCGGGATTATGTGCGTTTGCGGTCAACTATACCGCCTGGTTTTCCTCGTTTCTGTTTTATGCGGTACTTCTGCTTCCGCCCTTTTCGCTTCTCCTGTCGCTGTGGCCGTATGCTACCCAGCAGCTGTCCTTTTCCGCACCGATGCAGGTTCACCGTGGGGATCTTGCCGATCTGAAGATCACGGTCAAAGGACGGGGTTGTCCCTATTATCTGCCGCTGCTGCTGACCGTCACCCAGACCGATCTATCACATACCGCCGATACCGCGTCCCATGCCATCCGCTGTAAATTCGCGCCGTATCCGATTGTTGTACGTGATAAAAAACATCACAATCGTCTCGTACTCCGTGCAGCCGGCGGTATCCGCGTTCCGATCCCGACCCTGCATACCGCCGTCATCCGTACCGAAATCCGCTCGGCCTATATGTGGGATTTTCTCGGGCTGTTCCGATTCCGGATGCGGCTTGTCAAAAACGGTGCACGCCGCGATCCGTTGCTGACCGACATCACCGTTCTGCCGCATACCATGCCGCCGCGTGGAAAGCTGCAGATGTGGGATAACAGCCCTGCCGCACTCGTTCCGACACAGCGTCCGTCCGAGCAATACGAAATCCGCGCATACCGTCCGGGCGATGCACTTCGCTCTGTCCATTGGAAGCTGACAGCAAAGATCGACGACATTCTGGTGCGGGAGTCGGTTGAGCCTGCATACAGCGTGCTTGCCATTGCGCTGGAACGTGTTTCCGACCCGGAGCTTGCGGACATCCTTTACGATGCACTCGACTGGATGCTTCGCGCCCTGTGTGTCCGTGACCGTGTCAGTGCTGTCGTTGTCGGATGGGTGACGTCAGACGGAAGAGCCTGTACGGAAACGCTGTATGATCTGTCCCGTCTGGACGACTTCTACCGTCGGATGCTGTCAGACGCAGTCCCCGATCATATGCCGTCCCGTGCGTTTGGTACACTGTACAAAACCGTTGACCGCGGGTATCATCTCGACATCGGTACCTGTCTCGGTTATGAGAAACCCGTCACCGCATTTACTGCAGGCAACGAGCCGCACAACACCGAATTAACGGTATAATTTTCGGAAATTCTCACGAAAGGAGGCTGTTTATGAAGCACCGCCGTACCACATACGAGGAACCGTCCTCGCAGGATCTCCGCGGCGTAACGGTTCTCGGAGCACCGCCGTCCCTGATTCCCGCGTCACTGGAAACCATGCTGTTTTCCTGTATTCTGTTGTTTCTGTTTTTCGGCGGTACGATCGGATGTCTGACAACAGGGTTTTCCATTCCGGTGTACGCATCCGTTCTGTGCTTCGGGATTCCTGCACTGACGGTACTTCTGCTGTTTTGCGACCGACTGCTTGCGCGGATTCCCCTGCTGTATCTTCTGCCTCCTGTGATGTTCTCTCTGTATCTGTGGCAGCGCATGGATGTGCTCCGTGACGGATGCTTCTATCTTGCCGCCATCATTCTGCGCTATCTCTGTCAGGGATTTCCGGGGCTTGAGATGCCGGAAATGTTTACCGCACACGAACAGTTTCTGATACAGGCAGAAGTGAATGACCTGTTGTCGTCCGCCATCCGTGCACCGATCACGGAAAGTATTCTGGTTCTTTGTGTTGTATTGGGATGTGTCTGGATTTTCTTATATCGGCACAATCAAAGCACCTGGCTTTCCGCGGCACTCCCGCTTCCCGTTTTTATTCTGTGCTTTCTGATCATCGAGACGACCATGCCTGCACTGTGGGCACTGCTCCTGATCCTTTTGTACTGGGTGCTGCTTTTGTTCACACGCACAACCCTGCATCTGCATATCCGCGCCGCCGCGACGCAGGTGTTCTGTCTGATTCTGCCGTGTATTCTGTTTCTTGCTGCAGTTTATCTGTGGTATCCCCGTGAGACGCCCGTCGGACAGCTTGTTCAGAGCGGCTACGACAAGGTTCTGAATACCTTCTCTTCCATCGAAACAACGGTATCCGATGCTGCCGGAAATCTGTTCTCGGGCAGATGGTTCACCGTTTCTGCGGAAGGCAGTGAAATTTCCTTTGAGAGCCTCGGACCGCGTCGCTTTCTCGGCAGAACCGTCATGCGTGCCAAAAGCGATACGCCCGGTGTCATTTATCTGCGTGAAAACACCTACGGCAGATATACGGATGACGGTTGGAAGCAGCTTGTTTTTGACGGTGATGAAACCAACGTACGCAATGCCTCCGCACAGGCAGCCTCTGCGCAAATTCTTGCTGCAAATCCTGTCCTTGTTTCCCGTCTGACACTCGACGGTGCGCGGTCATCCCTGCTGTTCTCCCCGTATTATTTCTATGATGCATCGATTCCGTATGTCCTTGACGGAGACAGCCGCATTGACAATCCGGACCGTATCTCCGATTACGAGATTGCATTTTATCGGTTTTCAGGGGATTTTCACTCCCTGCAATATCATGCGTCTTCAGCCTCCGTCGGTCTTACCATGCTCATGGACTATGCGGAGAAAACACTTCCCGCATATCTCGAAATTGATGGCGCACTTGCACAGGCGCTGCGAGCCATCCTCGAAGATCACGGCATTGTCAGCCACGCCGACAACCTTCTTACTGTGAATGAGAATGGCACTGTGACAACGTATTACGGTTCTGATCTGTGGGATACCGTTTCCGATATCACCTATTTTGTCCGCGGAACGGCGGAATACTCACTGAATGCCCTCAAAAACACGACTGACCGTGATTTCGTTCTGTGGTTTCTGGAAGACGCGGAATACGGCTACTGTACGCATTTTGCAACTGCCGAGGTCATGCTTCTGCGCGCCTGCGGGATTCCCGCAAGACTGGCATCCGGCTTCCTCTGCAATATCAAAACCGCGGGAAACTGGACTGCCATCAAGGATTCCAACGCCCACGCATGGGTCGAGGTATTCGATGTGCATCTCGGTTGGATTCCGGTCGAAGCAACCCCGCCGGGAACCGCCTCCGACGGCATCAATCCCGATGACATCATCGTCGGTGTCACTCCCACCCCCTCCCACGACCAAACTGCACCTGACACAGAGGAAGTGACGAAACCCGATGAAACCGCAGAACCCGATAACACGGAAACGGTGACAGAAGACGTGTCTCCCACAGAGACAACACCGATACAGGAGGAGCAGACAGAACCCGAATCCGCAGATACCGCCGCCGACACCACCGATATCGGTACGCACGGCGATGTCCCCGTGGATCTGTCCCGCCTCATGCGTACCATCGGCAGGATTCTGCTGATCCTGACCGGAATCGGCGCGGTTCTCGCAATTCCGATTCTGTTCCGTCAGTTTGGTAAAAAGCGGGTTTCTGCGCTGTTGACACCCGCGGAGGAGGAGCGCAACGCGAGCGCGCTTCGGCTCTACCGTCGGTGTGTGTCTCTGGCACGTGCCTGCGGTGAGGACATTCCAGCCGCGTTGACTGCCATTGCGGAGAAAGCCAGGTTCAGTCAACATTTGCTGTCCGGAGAGGAACTGCATGTCATGGCAGAGTGGTACCGGGTCAAATGCGGTCAGCTGCAGAAGCAGGACAAGCCGCTTGACCGCCTGCGTCATTTCTGGTTTGACATTTACTATTGATTGTTAACTTTTTTCGTGATTCATTTTACCAAATTGTAATGTTTTTCGAAAATCAATTGACGAAATCCGCAAAAAATGGTATCATTGGTATTGAAAAACCAACACCAAGAAAGAAGTGCTTCTGATATGCCGCATATTCTGAATTCCGATTCCTGGGAAGCCCAATTTTCGGAAGATAGAAACGCTCACGTCCCAAAGAAAATTCTGATCACCTCGGATCTGTACCGACCGTCCGTCAACGGTGTCGTGACCTCAGTTGTCAATCTGGTCACCGAGCTGCGGAAAAAGGGGTATGAGGTTCGGATTCTGACGACCTCTTACGATACCAATTACCATCGTGACGACGAGGATCAGGTCTACTACATGCGCTCGGTTCCCTTTAAGGTCTACCCGGGCATCCGTATGCCGCTGAATTATTTCAAGCATGAATATCTGGACGAGATCATCGCATGGCATCCCGACATCGTACACAGCCAATGTGAGTTCTTCACGTTCCAATACGCACAGAAGATCATTGAGGAAACAGGAGCCGCGCTGGTTCATACGTATCACACGCTGTATAACCAGTATGCGACGTATCTGCCGCTCCATGCCGGTGCCGATCTGATGATCGCTGTCGCCTCCCAGCTTCGTCTGGATGCGGTCGACACGGTCATTGCACCGACGCAGAAGGTCAAGGACACACTGCTCGATTACGGTGTCCGTGCCGATATCGCCGTGATTCCGACCGGCATTTCCCTTGACAAATTCCGCGTACCGAAAGATGAAACCATGATCGCGTCCCTGCGCGAAAAATATGGGCTCACATCGGATACCAAGGTGCTTTTGTCGCTCGGACGGCTTGGCAAGGAAAAGAATATTGAGGAATTGATCCGTTATTTCTCCACGCTTTCCCGCTTCCGCGACGATGTCCGTCTGATGATCGTCGGCGGCGGTCCCGATGAAGAACGCCTGCATGAAATCGCGGACTCGTATCTGCTCGAAGACCGTGTCATTTTCACCGGTATGGTCGATCCGGCGCTCGTTCGTCAGTATTATGCCCTGGGCGATATTTTTGTCTGCGCTTCGACCAGCGAGACACAGGGACTGACCTATGTTGAAGCATTGTCCTGCGGTCTGCCGCTGGTCTGCCGCAACGATGCGGCGCTGGACGGCGTTGTTTCCAACGGACTGGGCGGCTACCGCTATGAAAACTGCGGAGAATTCTGTACGTATATCAGCCGGATTCTTGACAATCCCGTATTGCAGAAATCCATGTGCGAAGAAAATCTCTCCATTGCCTACAAGTTCTCCAAGGAACAGTTTGCGGAAAACATCGCCGCACTGTATGAGCAGGTTTTCCGTAAGAAGGCGCTCTCCGCTCCCGACCTGTAAACCCAACGGTGCGGTATCCTTCAAGGAAAATTAAAAAATTTTTTGAAAAACTTTCGTTTTGTTGAATTTTCAACATATTTTTCCGAAAATTTCCTGTATAATATCATTGCAAAAGGAAAACAATACCTTTTCAAAGGAACCTATATATTACTGCAATTCAGAAAGGAATCATAAATATGGCACACGTTCAGGTCAATGAAAATAATTTCCACGAAGAAGTAGAAGCGGTCAAGGGTCTTGTGCTCCTCGACTTTTATGCAACATGGTGCGGTCCGTGCAAGATGCTCGCTCCCGTTCTCGATGCAATCGGCGAAGAAAATGCCAATGTCAAAATCTGCAAGTCTGATGTTGATGAAGCATCTGCGCTGGCAGGCAAATTCAATGTACAGAGCATCCCGACGGTCGTTCTGTTCAAGGATGGCGAGGTTGTCGACGGTTTTGTCGGCTTCCGCGCAAAGGAACAGATTCTGCCGATGATCGAAAAGCATCTGTAATGCGGAAAAGCACGTATTTTGTTGCTTTTGCCCATTGCAAAATCCATGGAAATCGTATATAATAATGGGGATAGAGTGATTGCCGCTCTATCCCTACATTTCTTGCTCTGAAAGGACTTATTGTCATGAAAGATATTCTTCTCAAGCTCTCCGGTGAAGCGTTCGGCGATGACGGCGCGATTTTCTCCAAGGACATCATTTCCTCTTACGCAAAGGCCATCTGCGACGGTCTTGTATACCGCAGTCATGTCTACGTTGTCTGCGGCGGCGGTAACGTCTGCCGTGGCCGTTCCTTCGGCGGCAAGGTGCTTGCAGACTATGCAGGCATGCTCGCATCGGTTCAGAACGCGCTGTTTCTGACGATTTCCCTGGAGGAACTCGGTGTCAAGACAAACGTTGTCATCCCCGACAACTTTACCATTCCGATGTGCTGCCACGAATCCGAGATCGATGCGGATGCAAAGGTCATCATCTATGCGGGCGGTGTCGGTGAACCCGGTCACTCCACCGACTATGTCTGTGCTGTCAAGTCGCTGGAGCACAGCTGTGATATCTATTTCGCAAAGTTCGGCTGTGACGGTGTTTACGACCGTGACCCCAACGGCAAGGACGGCGCCAATGCGGTCTTCTATCCCGAGGTTTCCTTTGCACGTATTGAAGCGGAAGGTCTGAAGGTCATTGACCTCGAAGCTGCACAGCTTTTGCAGAAGCCCGCATCCGACGGTGAGCTCTGCCGCGGTTACATCTTTGCGCTGACGGCTGAAAACATTTCCGCAATGCTGTGCGGCAAGGCTGACGATCTGCGCAAGACCGTACTTGCATAACGGTACAGACATTTGAAACGTATCGTCACCATTCAGGACATTTCCTGCGTCGGGCGGTGTTCTCTGACGGTCGCCCTGCCGATCATCTCCGCACTCGGCATCGAATGTGCGGTCATCCCGACGGCGGTACTGTCCAACCATACCGCCTTCAGCGGCTTTACCTTCTGCGATCTGACCGATCAGATCAGTCCGATTGTCGAACAATGGCAGAGGGAGGGGCTGACCTTTGATGCGATCTATACGGGGTATCTCGGCTCATTTGAGCAGATTCGGATTGTTTCTCATGTCATTGATCTGCTCAAACAGTCCAATCCCGCCCTGCGTGTAATCGTTGACCCGGCGATGGCGGATTTCGGCAAGCTATACACCGGCTTTGACGAAGTCTTTGCACGGGAAATGACCTCACTTTGCAGAAAAGCGGACATCATTGTACCGAATCTGACGGAAGCGGCGTACATGCTTGGGATTCCGTATCCCGAACACCGATGCACCGAGGATGAAATCAAGTCAATTCTGCGCAGGTTATCTGCGCTCGGCTGTAATACAACCGTCCTGACCGGGGTTTCTTTCCATGAAAACAAGATCGGTGCGATGTCGTATGACCGCGAAACCGATACCTTTGCGCTTTACGAAAACGAACATCTTGCGGCACAGTTCCACGGTACCGGTGATATTTTTGCATCGGTCGTCACGGGTGCTGTCACACGCGGAATGTCGCTTGCAAGAGCATTGACGCTTGCCGTGGACTTTACCCTTGCCTGCATCCGCAATACGATGGCAGATGCCGATCGCCGCTGGTACGGTGTGAATTTCGAGTCGGCGCTGGGTATGCTGACAGAAGCGGCAAAAACATTGCAGGACTGATATTTCCAGATCGGGAGGAACTCATGATAATTGACAATCAGGCGATGATCTCCGCACTGGACGCCTCTGACCGTGCACGGTATTATCACTGGTGTACGGATCTCTCCCTTGCGGGCGAGGATTACAAGGTCAATGAAATCGTCTGTTTTGTATGCGATGCATCCGAACCGCTGACCGATTTCATTCAGGTCAAGCATTATGATGTCGGTTTTTTGCTGATTCTTCTGTATACAGAGAATCAAAAACTGATCGCCGAATGCATGGACTATGTGGACACGGTAAAGGACTCGTTTGAGGAAATCGAGCTTCGTACACCGTATTCTGCAGTGTTGGGACTTCCGATTATCCAATGCCGTTACACCCTGACCTCCCCGGAATATCCCGCAAGTCCTGTTTATTATATTCGTACAGCAGAGCAGCTGCTGTCACCCAAAATCAATACAGACGCATCCGTTTCTCTGTACCGCGCATCTGACAGGGACGAAATCGCCAAAGCGACTGCCGCAGGAGCGTTGGACAGCGAATCCATGAATGCCGATATGTTTGTACCTTGTACCGTCTTTTCGGATGTCAAGTGGTACATTCTGCGTGTCAGCGGCGAAATTGCCGGATATCTGCGTGCAGAGTGCGGCTATGCAAACATTTACGACATCGGATGGCTTTATGTTGAGCCGCGGTTTCGTGGTCACGGCTATGCCTGTGATCTTGTCATGTATTTTTCAAGAGATCTGTTTGCAAGCGGAGCCGTTCCGCATTACGGATATGCGATATCCGCAAGTTCCGAACGTGTCGCGGAGAAATGCGGGTATGTCTGTGATCAAACCCAACTTCATAACTACAGGCTTCTGCCAAAAACATAGGAAAGGAATCCAACATGAAAATTCTGTTCCAAGGTGACTCCATCACCGATACCGGCCGCAACACAGATCGCGGCAGTCTTCTGAACATCGGTCAGGGCTACGCCATGCTCTGTGCGGCGACCCTTGCGGCAAAATACCCGAACATGTTCTCCTTCACAAATCTCGGCATCAGCGGGAACCGCATTGTCGATGTCTACGCACGCATCAAGGCGGACTGCTGGAACCATCATCCAGATGTACTGTCGATTCTGATCGGTGTCAACGATGTCTGGCACGAAGTCGGATCTCAAAACGGCGTAGATGCCGATCGCTTCTACCGCGTTTACAAAATGCTGGTCGAAGACACCAAAAAGGCGCTTCCCGATGTCCGCATGATTTTAATGGAACCATTTGTATTGAACTGCGGTGCGACAGCGGGCAACTGGGACTATTTCAAGTCCGAAACTGCACTTCGTGCAGAGGCAGTCAAGACTATTGCATCGGAATGCGGACAGATCTTCCTGCCGCTGCAGACAATGTTTGACAATGCATGTTCTCTTGCTTCCGCGGAATACTGGATCGGTGACGGTGTTCACCCGACGGTAGCCGGTCACAAGCTGATTGCAGATGCGTGGATGCGGACGTTTGAAGAAAAGATTCTGATCAAGTGATAAAAAACAGACAGGCGATACAGTTTTTTGATGCTGTATCGCCTGTTTTTATGTACTTGTCAGATCAAAGTGCACAGGAAATGCGGTTTTCGCCTGCTGTAAGGTTCTGCTGTGATTCACCAAAGCGGAATTCTGCCTTCAGGTTTTCGGGAATCATGATAACGAAGTCGACATTGCCGTTCTTCTTCTCGTAGGAAACCGTGATCTCACCCGCAGGAACGGTTCTCTTGCCGGATACCGTATCAAGACCGTCGATCATCACCGGCGCAATCAGAATATCGCTGTAACCGGCCTTATCTGCTTCTTCACGGATACCGAGAATGTAGTCAAACAGATATGCGGCAACCGCACCGAACATCGGATGGTTGTGGGAGCGATCCCATGTCGCATTCGGCCAGTTCTCCCAGATGGTGGTCGCACCCGCACGGCGCATACCGTCAAAGGAGATCGGATCGGTGGACATCATCAGATCGGCCGCCAGCTGTGCGTCACCGCGTTCAAACAGAACTCGGGTGACGATATCCGTACCGAAAATACCAGTATCGTATCTGCCGAGCGCACGGTAATACTTGACGAGATTGTGATAGGTACGCTCATCGCCCAGTCCCATATCGAGCGCGATGGCATTCGCACCCTGGAAGCATCCGATAAAATTGCCGTCCCAGGTATTGAAATAAGCTGCCTTGACAGCCGCACGTCTGGCTTCGATCCGCTGCTCAAGCATCGGAATCTCGGTTTCACGTCCGATCAGACGACCGATTTCAATAACGCGCTGCATCGACTTGATATAGAAATAGTTGTTGACAAACGCCGCGGGGAGCACGACCTGAATCGGTGCACACCAGTCGCCGAGACACCACTCACCCGCCTTGTCGGATTCGACCAGATCATTTCTGGAATGTGCTTCCAGATAATCAAAATAGCGCAGCATCTGCGGATACAGCCGTTCTGCATGGCTGAGATCGCCGTAATGCTTATAATACATATACGGAACCTCGACAATCGCGCATCCCCAGCCGCCGGGACCGCCGCCGCATCTGGTATACGGAGCGGTATACTGCACATGACCTGTATAGATATCCTGGCAGTCTCCGATATCATAAATCCACTTATCGTAGAATGCCTTAGCAGAAAGCGTCGTCATTGCCGCGTGGCAGGCAAGCTGACCGTCACCGGTATAGCCTCTGCGTTCAATATGCGGACAGTCGGAGGGGATACCTGCATGCATATTGGAGGTCTGTGTGTTGAGATACGCTTCATACATCCAGTTCAGCGTTTCGTTGTTGGAGGTAAATGCGGAATTGACCTTGACATCGGTATGGACACGGCGGACACAGACAACCTCTGCATTGCCCTGTACGGTAAAGTAACGGAATGCATACCAGGTAAACTGCGGCATGACAATGCGTTCCTTGCCATCCGAGATGACCGAGAATTTCTGATTGAAATGATAATTCATGTTTGGTGTTCCATCCTCGTTCTTTTCCTCGGAGAACAGAACAGTTACGGATTCGCCCTTTGCCGCCTTCAGACAAAGCACGGGGTACGAGGACATATTGCATCCGGAATCGTAATGACGGCCGTTTTCGTTCTCACACAGCAGTACCGGCGTTACTTCCTTCTGCGTTCTGTCGGCAGGACAGTCCGTGAACAGATATTCCGTTTCAAGCGGCTTTGCCGGCTGTGCCTGCTTCCATGCGCTGTCATCAAAGTCCAATGCCAAGACCGATTCATCACAGGCGGTATAATCCTGATCTTCGTGCGTGGTAAAATGATAGGTTTTTACAAAGCTGTCGCCGATCTTATCGTATTCCGAGGAACAAACCTCCAACTCGCCGTTTTCGGTTTCAACAATCAGGCGATAAATTGCCTTGGGTGTGCCATAGCCTTCGTTTTCAAATGTATACCAACCGCCGCCGAAATGGATCGCGAGCACATTGCAGCCGTTTTTCAGAAGATTCGTAACGTCGTATTCCGGAACATAGATTCTGTGTCCGGTCAGAACTTCTTCTCTCGGCCAGTTGCCGCGGGATTCATAGTCGGTGGACAGCGGAAGGAACTGATCTTCCGTGACCTCTTTTCCATTGATATAGCAATGGAAAAATCCAAGACCGATGACGCGCAGTGTCGCTTTTTTTACATTTCCGCAAACGGGAATTTGCCGTCTGAGTACCGGAACATGCGGGATTCCGTTTTCGTCTGCGGTATGTGCAAAGCCTGCATATTCACCGGCGCATACCCATTTGGCATCGCCGAACACTTCATACTGTTTCATTGTCATTCTCTCCTTCGATTGGTTCTATGTCCGTTGTTATTGGAGGTGATTTGCCGTATGTCCCATTTTATTGGGGGTAAAAACAACAAATACGGACATATCCTTTTTGATGTTTATCGTTTCACAGGGATTTGTGTATCGTTGTACATATCAGGAATTGCAAAGTTTTTTGCATTTCCGAAAAACTGCAACAATTCAGATGCATCTGCTGCGGTCAAATCATGCCGATCTCCTCAAAATACTGCATCAGAATTGCGGTACGGAAATCGCGTGGTGACAGATCACAGCGCATGGCAAACAGTTCAATCATTCTGTCCGCCGTACGGTCGACGGTAATCTGCATTGCCCGACCGAGCACGCTTCCTTCCGTACTTCTGCCAAGTGCAATAAAATACGGAATTTCAATTCCGGAAAAGCCGAACATTTCTTCGGAAATTTCCTCAGCAGAAATCCCCAACGACAGCATCCGGTCCAGAAATCGGTTCTGGATCCACGTAACGGCTGCCGCACGCTTCATGCCGGTCTGCTTTGAAAAGGTTTCCAAGAGTTCATCCACTCTTCGATGAAACCGTACATACACAGTTTTATGATCGGGTGCCGCCGGTCTCATGTATTTCCTTTCTCGAGCATCCGAATGACACCGTCAAGCGCATCCCGGAGGCCCTTCAGACGTTCCAGCGTGACATTTTTTCCGGCAACATCCATTTTCTGCATACGGTTGACGCTGGTTTTAGAGGTAATCCCTGCCACGCTGCCCTCAGCCTTTTTCATTGCCTTATTGATCATGGCGGCAATATCATCGGTTTTCGCACTGCCCGACTTGGGTGTAACACCGATGGAGGAGAGTTTGTCCTCACCCTTTTTCAGCGCCGCTTTGGCATTGGAGATCGTGTTTGCATACATACGCTTCTGCTGTTCGAGATCTCCCAGTGTTTTTCTGACGACCTCAATCTGCTGCTCCATTTCCTCGGACGCATCACCGGCATCGGTCATCGCAAGCAGCGCCGACAGGGAAATCTGCGCTTCTGCGATTTCCTCATCTACTTCACGCATCCCGCGCATACGCTGTTCCAGCTGTGCATTCAGTTCGGCAATCGTTTTGGTTGCAACGAAGAGCTTGTCATTGACATCACGCAGCTCAGCCGTGCCGACTTCATACGCAGATGCAAGGTTGTCTGCAAGAATCTTCTGTACATCATCGGGCAGACGTGCATACTGTACCGCCTGGTTTTTCGGAATCAGATCACGGTCAAGCAGCGCGAGGATATCGGGATGCAGCCGCGTCTCAACCATCAGATTCTTTTCCAGCAGTTTATCACTGACACCGGTGTACTTTTCTGCCAGTACAACAGCATCACGTTCGTTGACGCCGCCTTTTTTACGCAGATTCTCAATGAAACGGTAGGTTGCCTTACGGAAGCGACGTTCATCCTGCATGCCGCCGCGCGTTTGCAGATTCGCGGCATCAAGAACCAGCATTTCATCGAGGGCATCCAGTCCCGTCAGAACCTTGCACAGAATCATGGCATATTTATTTTCTTTGCGCTCGCGGTACAGCCAGGAAATTGCCTTATAGCGACGCTCACCTGACAGAATGACAAACTTACCGATTTCACGGGTTCTGTCCGAAACAACGATATTGTGAAGCAGACCATTGCGCTCAATATCATGCGCCAGTTCTTCAATTTCCTCGTCTGTATCGTCCGCAGAATAATCATTTTCGGGATTGAGCGCGATCATTTGCAGAGGAATCTGCCGATAATCTCCGGTATCCGTTCCCAAAGAACGATTCAAAAGGGTCTGTGCATCGTGCATCGGATCGCTCTGCGGCATCGCACCGAGACCCATATCCATATTTGACAGCTTGATTTTCGGCATTTCCGATCATCCCTCCTCATTAGAGACTGATGTCTGAACCGTGGTCTGCGCGATCTCCCCACGCTCATACGCCAGAATCCGATCCATCACTTCTTCATAAAGCGCCTTATAGTCTTTTGCGGGATTGCTCCTCGGGTCCTCCACAACGACAGGGCCGCCGAGCGTTGCATCGTTGACAGCCTGACCCTTCCGGATTTCTGTATTCAGCTTCAAACCGGCATAGGCACCGGAGCAAAGGTTTTCACGCAGAACCTTTGTAAACGTGACTTTCTCCACGATCGTCAGAAGAATTCCGAGAACATTGATCGTCATATCGTTTTCCCGCATCATTGTCTCGATCAATCGGTATGTTTCATTCAGGCTGTCGATGGAATATTTGTCGGGGTGCAGAGGAATGATGATGTGATCGGCGGCATAGATACCGGAAAGAGAAAAGGTATTCTTTCCGGGCGGTGTATCAATGACGACAAAATCATAATGTACCTGCTCAATGTTCTGCAGAATTGCCGACAGAAATGCGTATGCCGGGAAGTTGCGCGTTTTATGTAAAATCTCTGCCTGATCCGGGATCATCAGCGAAAATCCGCTGCAGGGAAGGATATCGACATTCGGAAGTGTGGTTCTGTGGATAAAATGGTCGGTGGTGCATCCGGGAAAACCGAACGTGCGGTAAGCATCAAAGAGTGCCGCGTTATTGAAGGCCTCTCTGTTTTTTCCGGTAGCCGACAGCGTAGAGTTTCCCTGTTCATCCATATCGACAAGGAGCGTCCGTGCTCCGTGCATCCCCATTTCGGCGGCAAGATTCACCGCTGTTGTTGTTTTCGCGACACCGCCCTTGGTCACGGCAACCGTAATGACAATCGGTTCCGAACGGTGCAGCATCGGTGATCTGTCCGCAGCCGATGTCATCTGCATCGGTTCCGGGACGGCAGATCCCTCATGTTTTTTCTTTTCACCCATGTTCATGATTCAAGAATCCTTTCCTGACCCAAGTTACATCCTCATCCGGTTTTCGGAAACCTGCAACAGTTTTCATCATACCGGAGTCTGATGCATGAAAATCTATCATATATTATACCATATATATTTTCATTCTGCAAGTTTTTTTGTAAATTTCCGTGCAGATTTTTCGCTTTCTATCGCCCTGTATTTCACGATCAAAACTCTATTTTGTTGCAGTTTTCTGAAATCAAGAATTGAGTTGTCTGTACATTGGTGTGTAACGTTTTATGTAAACCGTTTCACCTCTGTTTACATGGGTGTGTGAATCGGTTTACACGGGGTTTTGTTTGATGTAAATCGGTTTACATGTGTTTCTGTTAAGCAAAAGAAATCCTGCTGACTGTTGTCACCCTGTTTGAAACACGGTTGCGGAAAACAGAAAAACACTGATTTTATCATGATTTTTTGCGTATCCCTTGCGTTTTCGATCCTTTTGTGTTATAATAGAATTCCTGAATTTACTGCAATCGGGAGGTCCGTTTATGGCACAGAGCATTTCCATCAAACTCGAAGGATTGTTTGAAGATGAATTTCATAAGCAGCTGATTCGCGCCTGTTATAAATATCAGCCGAAATCGGTAGCGGCAGCCCTCAAAAAGCTCTCATTGGAGCAGTTTGTAGAGCTGATGGAAACCGCAATTCTCCAATCGGGCTGTTCCCCGGATCATGAAATGAGCGACAATGATCTGAAATCGTTTGCGGGTATCTACGATCAGATTCTGCGCAATGCGATCATGGACGTACAGGAGCTTCGCTCGATCATTCCCAAGGATATTTTTATCACAAACTCCCGTGTTGCAAACGAGCTGCGCCACATGTCTCCGAATGAGGAACATACACTGACGGTCGGCCGCAAGGGTAGTCAACTCGTCGAGATCACCACGACCATTAACTTCAACGACAAAAACATCCAGTTCTCCGGTAATGCATCCATCACCCCCTACGACAAGATCGTGCATGATGCAGTCTGCAGTCTGTATTCTGCCGGAAACGATACCTTCACCCCGGAAATGGTCTACCGTGCTATGAACGGTATGATTGAATCCGAATTTGTCTCTCCGAAATCGATAAAAATGATCGTCGATTCTCTCGAAAAGCTGCGAATTACCGACATCTCGATCGACTATACCGAACAGGTCCGCATGACCAATCCCACAGATGCATTTGATGCCGCACGCGTCAGCGGTTCGATGCTGATGATGCAGAAGGTCACAGTCTCTACCGGCGGCGTTACCAAATGGGCATACCGTCTTGCGGCAAGTCCCATCGTCTATGAGTATTCCAAACTGATCAAGCAGATCATCCCGATCCGTCTGGATCTGCTCAACACCAAGGAAACGACGCGTTCGACCGACACCGTTATCATTATCCGGCAATATATTCTTCAGCGTGTAGAACTCATGAAAAACAAAAAGAACAACATGAATTCCCGTCTGATCTCGTACGATTCCATATATGAGCTGCTCAATACGCCGGACGATCGAAAGCTGCGTGCAACGATCCGTTCGCAGACAGAGCGTCTTCTGGACAATTATATCGGAAAGGAATATATCGCAGGCTATGAAATTGTCCGCCGCGGCCGTGCGATCACCGGGGTTCTGATTCACTTGTTGGAAGAGTCTGCAGAAACCGGCAGCGCGCATCCCACCGATATCTGAACGAAATCCACCCCCAATAACAAAGGACATACACCGTTTACAAACCAAATTCCCAGGACCGCAGAAAGTAAAATCGCTTTCTGCGGTTCTTTTTTGACGAAATAAGCTGAATTTCACACCAAATCCGGGATGTCCCTTTTTATTGGAGGTGATTGTTCCGTTTGACCTCCAATATCTCACGACAAACCTGCAATAACTGCGGACACAGTTGCGTTTGATGCGGAATTATGGTATACTAACGTTGAAAGTCGGGATTTATTTCCGATTTTTTCTCATTTGCGGTAAAAAAATCATGATCGAAATCGCAATTTTACCCTTTGCCGCAGGTTATTTCACCCCCAATAACAAAGGACATACGCATCGAAGCGATACTATCCGGCAGGCGTTTTACCCCCAATAACAGCGGACATTGAGCGTTATCTGCAGGCTGCAATCCCGCAAAACATCGCAAAACCGACCGATTTTACCCCCAATAACAAAGGACATGAAAGACCTAAAACGCAAAAACTTCGTTGTTTTACCCCCAATAACATGGGACATAAGTTCTTGCGCCTCCGTTCAAACGCATCATTTTTGCGGTTTTACCTCCAATAAGAACGGACATAATGCATCAGCCATCGTGGTGCAGACAAAAAAAGCAGAGGAATTACCCCCAATAATATGGGACATTACAGCCCCAAACCGTACCGCCGGGGCAATCTTTCCGCCTGTTTTGGTTGAACACCGCCGCTATGTCTTCTGTCCATTGCCTCCAACAGCAGCGGACAAGGGTGGAATGTGCCGTTCCCGGAGCCTCCAATATACCGACACATATCCCCCAATATTTCGTTACATACCTCCAATGAAAACGGACATAACCTCCAATAACAGCGGACAAAACATGCAGAAGAAAACAGTCATTTTCCTTGTAAATTCAGCGTTTTTTCTTTATCTGCGCAAAGTCTGTAAGTATATGTATGTATTTGTACGTGATAAGTAGCAGTAGTTTTGTGCCGCTTGACAGAATCCGTTTTTTTGTGTATTCTTATGGTATGCTGATGGAAATTTTGTCCGATGCAGGCAGGTTTTAGCAGGATTCGATTCCGATCTTCATATATCATTCAGAAAGGAGGTGCCGTACGTGGCACATACACAGTCAAAGCACACAGATCCCGGTGCTGTCACATCGTTTTTCCGGTTGTCCAATCGCCATATTTCTGCGTCCCTGCGCCGCTTCTCCGAACATGCCGACTCCGGGCAGCAGTACGGCTTCTCCTCTCTCGGCGACCTCGCATTGTATGCCATGATCGGAACCGTTCTTTCCAATCCTTCCTTTACGTATGCGCACGGCGGTCTGCAGAATCTGCTGCTCCGTCATACCCGCAACCGTTATTTCAGTCTGCATAACAGCTTCCGCCGTCTGACCCGGGCAGGATATCTGCACCGTACCAGAATTCCTGAGGGAAAGAACTGTTTTCATGACTATTATACGCTGTCCCACAGTATTACCCCCTCGGATATCGGAAAAGATTCCGACCGCTGTCTTTCTCATGCGGAGGGGGCTTCTTTCCGTGCGTCATATCAACCGTTTCTGCCGCCGACAGAGGATTATACGGAAGTCAGCATTCCGATGCTGATGGATCCAACCCTTTCCCTCGGTGCCAAAGGTCTTTATATTGTCATAGCCCGCTATCTCCGTCTTACGATGTACAAGCCGGAGCTGGTTTTGTCAAAGGACATGCTCCGCGCCGTCTGTCCTGAGGGCAGCAATGCCTTTGACCGTATGTTCCGCGAACTGCGCTGCCGCGGATATCTGTCCCTGACACGCGAGAAAAATCCCAAGACCGGTTATCCGCATTATCGTTACATGCTTAATAAAACCCCGGACACAGAGACCGGGGATGTTTGTCATGCACAAAAACAACCGATCGCCCAAACAGCCCATGCCGTCTCACCGATCCTGACTTCCCGCAAGCAAACAGCCCCTGTCGACGCCGCATCGAATCTTCCGACGCCATCGGTGATCCCTGTATCGGAGATCCGTTCACAGATCGAGTATTCGTGTCTTGCGGATGATTATCCCAAAGAGCGCCTTGACTGTATTGTCTCCATTCTCCATACATATTTATCACCGCCGAGACAGGGAGACGCCCGACAAATCCCAATCGCAGGTGTCTCCTATCCGCGAGAAGAGATCACCGCTCGTTTCTCCGCCCTGGACAGTGAAGACATCCGTTTTGTACTGGATACCTATCAGCAGATCTCGCAAACGAAAAAAATCCACAGTGTCCGCCGCTATTTAACAACATGTCTGTTCCACGCCAAAGAAAACCTTGCGCTTGCGCTGGATGCCTTTGCTGTTCGGACACCGGGTATCTCCGCTCCATAATCCTCGCTCCGTGACAGAAAACCCATCGGTGTTTTCCAGACGGGGCTGATTGTGTTTGTGTTTTTGAAAATAACATGATGGAGGATGTTGCTTTTTCGGCACGCATGCATTCCCATGCGGTAGGCTATCCCGATTCAGAACCGTCAGATCCTTTCAAAGTGATGTTGATGAAGCAGTTTTGTCTGCTCATCCATCACTTTTTTGTTTTTTATTCCCCCAAACATCGCTTGCAGTTCATTCTGCCCCCTGGTTTTCAGATGGATGCATTTCTGTGGGATGAAAAATCAGAATTATGTGATACAGTATGATGAGAAATCGGCGGATCAGAATCGGCAACGTGAAAATTCAGATAATGAAAACAGGACCGAAATAATTATATCTGTTTCTATTATATCCTGTATCTTTATATCCTTTTTCGATTATATCTTCATCTTCCTCTCTTTTTTTGGAAATGTATTGACAACACTGCGTTTTTGCGGTATAATAATAGTATATTTTATATTCAAAGACGATGACGAAGCAAGTACGCAGGGAAATATGTTTTTCCAGAGAGTCGGGATGGTGGAAACCGATAAAACAGCATCTGCGGAAAATCCCTTCTGAGTTGCAAGGCAGAACAGACAGACCGTCCAAGTAAGCTGCGTCGGTTCCTCCACGTTACGGAGGCGCGTCTGAAACAAAGCGGTTCTGGGCTGTTTTTCAAGGAATGCGGCGGTAAAATGAGATTTTGTTTTGCCAAAGGAAAACATGATTGCCCTGTCCCTGTTTCGGCGGGGTTTTTTATTTTGTTTAAAGGAAAGGATGCATTACAGTGTTATACGAAAAGGTATCAACAAATCTGAATTTTGTTGACAGAGAAAAGGAAATTGAAAAATTCTGGAAGGAACAGAATATCTTCGGAAAGAGCATTGATCTGCGTGCCAAGGGTCAGGAATACACGTTTTACGACGGTCCTCCCACTGCCAACGGCAAGCCGCACATCGGTCACGTTCTGACCCGTGTTATCAAGGATATGGTGCCGCGTTACCGTACGATGAAGGGCTGCCATGTTATCCGTAAGGCCGGTTGGGATACCCATGGTCTGCCGGTTGAGCTGGAAGTCGAAAAGGCGGTCGGTATTGAAGGTAAGGACCAGATCGAGGCATACGGTCTGGAGCCGTTCCTTGAAAAATGTAAGGAATCTGTCTGGAAGTACAAGGGTATGTGGGAAGATTTCTCCTCCACGGTCGGCTTTTGGGCGGATATGGATGATCCGTACGTCACCTATCATAATACCTTTATCGAATCCGAATGGTGGGCACTGAAGCAGATCTGGGACAAGGGGCTTTTGTACAAGGGCTTCAAGATCGTCCCCTATTGCCCGCGCTGCGGTACCCCGCTGTCCTCTCACGAGGTTGCGCAGGGTTATAAGACGGTCAAGGAACGCTCTGCCGTTGTCCGCTTCAAGGTGGAAGGGGAAGATGCCTATTTCCTCGCATGGACGACGACCCCCTGGACACTGCCGTCCAACGTCGCGCTCTGTGTCAATCCCGTTGAAACCTACTGTAAGGTCGCTGCTGCCGACGGCAGAACCTATTACATGGCAAAGGCGCTGCTTGACACCGTTCTCGGTTCTCTGAAGACCGAGGATGCGCCGGCTTATGAGATTCTCGAAGAATATGCCGGTGCCGATCTGGAAGGCCGCTCCTATGAGCCGCTGTTCCCGTGGGCAAAG
>JAFYTT010000143.1 GCA_017558715.1 Clostridia bacterium
CAGCGCGGGATTGGCGGTGATCGCAATCAGCTTTTCCGCACCGACACGCGCGGTGATTTCGTCACATTCCTTTGCGGTTCTCTGGTCGCACCAGATGATCGACGGGCGCAGGACACGGTTGTCCGCATCGAGCATGACAAGACCGTGCATCTGCCCGGACAGACCGACACCGACGATGTCAGCGGGATTCACACCGCTCTTTTCAACGACAGCCTTGACCGTGCCGAAGGATGCGTTTGCCCAGTCGGCGGGATCCTGTTCCGCCCAACCGTTGTGCGGCTGATACAGCGGATATTCAATGGTATGGGAGGCAATCGGAGTTCCAATCTCGTCAAAGAGAACGGTTTTTGTGCCCGATGTGCCGATATCAATACCGATGGTATATTTCATGATCGTTTTCCTTTATATCTATCAATCAGCAGAACAGCAGACGGTTGACGATGGTTTCAAGATATTCCTGTCTGCCGCTGGTGTTGGTCTTGACGTCACCCATGGACAGAGCATATGCGGACAGCTCTTCGATCGTTGCAGTCTTGTCGGCGATCTTCTTGCCGATGCCGGAGTTGTAGCTTGCGTAGCGGTCAGCAACGAACTTATCGAGCTTGCCGTCTTCGATGATCTTGACAGCGGCACGCAGACCGAATGCGTAAGCATCCATACCTGCGATGTATGCGTATGCGATATCCTCGGGCGTGTTGGAGCCGCGGCGGGTCTTTGCATCAAAGTTCAGACCGCCGTTGGTGAAGCCGCCAGCCCGCAGGACTTCCAGCATACAGAAGGTGGTTTCGTAGTAGTCGGTCGGGAACTGGTCGGTATCCCAGCCGAGCAGATAGTCGCCCTGGTTTGCGTCGATGGAACCGAATGCATTGTTGATGCGCGCGGTTGCCAGCTCGTGACGGAAGGTGTGACCGGCGAGTGTTGCATGGTTTGCTTCGATGTTCAGCTTGAAATCCTTTTCAAGACCGTACTTGCGCAGGAACGCGAGAACGGTAGCCGCGTCGAAGTCGTACTGGTGCTTGGTCGGTTCCTTGGGCTTGGGTTCGATGTAGAAGTCACCGTCGAAGCCGATGGAACGTGCGTAGTCGACAGCAAGGCGCATCAGATATGCCATGTTGTCAAGCTCTTTGCCCATATCGGTGTTGAGCAGGGTCTCGTAACCTTCACGACCGCCCCAGAAGACGTAGCCCTTACCGCCGAGACGCTGGGTGATTTCAAGCGCCTTCTTGATCTGTGCAGCAGCGAATGCAAAAACATCTGCGTTGGGTGCGGTACCTGCGCCGTGCATGTAACGCGGGTTGCCGAAGCAGTTTGCGGTACCCCAAAGCACCTTCTTGTTGTGTTCCTTCATCAGCTTTTCGAGCAGATCGGTGATTTCATCCAGACGCGCGTTGGATTCTGCAAGCGTTGCGCCTTCGGGTGCGATGTCGCGGTCATGGAAGCAGAAGTAGTCGATCTGCAGCTTGTCCATTAAGTCAAACGCACATTCCGCCTTTGCGCGTGCGCTTGCCATCGGGTCGGATTCGCCGTAGTTCTTTGCCATCGTACCGACACCGAACATGTCCGTGCCTTCAGCGCACATGGTGTGCCAGTAGGACATCGCAAACTTCAGATGCTCGCGCATCGTCTTGCCCGCGATGACTTCATCGGGGTTGTAGTAACGGAACGCCAGCGGGTTGACCGTCGTCTTGCCTTCGTATTCAATTTTAGGAAGTGTGGAAAAATAAGTCTTCATTGGATATCCTCCGATTATCATATTTATGGATATTATTATTTTACAATAAATGCGGGAAAAAAGCAAGACAATTTTTGTGTTTCTGTTATCAAATTTCATATTTTTTCTGTGAGATAAAAATTTTTCGGAAACTATTGCATTTTGGGAAAAGATATGGTATAATATATTCGTTGTGGTGAGATATTCCAAAACAACAATCAAATATGCAGAGATATCGAAGCGGTCATAATGAGGTTTTACCTCGGATGACTCGAAATGTAAACGACCTCGTCGCTTTCGAATGTGCGAAAGCTCGCGTTTTCGTCGATTCTCTCGCAAATGCTTCATTTTTCTTGAATTTTGGATGCGAGCATTTTTTCACCGGCCTTGCATTTGCCTTGCAAAATTCAAACACAACTTAATACGGAGAGATATCGAAGCGGTCATAACGGGGCTGACTCGAAATCAAACGAGGTTCGTCCCTCGCCCATCTCTGTTATCTCGCATTTTCTCTTGTTTTCTCGTGTTTTCTGCATTTTTCATGGACTTTGTGTGCAGAGAATTTTGAACCCATCTTGCAGTTTTCTCTCAAAGTTCCAAACAATTTCATACGGAGAGATATCGAAGCGGTCATAACGGGGCGCACTCGAAATGCGTTTGGGAGCAATCCCACGAGGGTTCGAATCCCTCTCTCTCCGCCAAAAGCGACTTGATGCTACGTCAAGCCGCTTTTCTTTTATGTAAAGCACAAAGCCCGAAGCACAAACTTCGGGCTTTGCCTGTTCAATTCTTCCCCCCCAGGACCTCACCGATCACGTTACCGGTTTCCATCTTGCTTACACTGTCCACGTGGCTGTAGATATTCGCCGTAGTGTTCATATCACTGTGACCGAGCCACTCCTGGATCAGCTTCATAGACACGCCTTGCGCGACGAGGAGCGAAGCGCACGAATGTCGCAGATCGTGGAAGCGGATCTTTTTGAGGTTGTTCCTCTTAAGAACGATACTAAAGTGTGTAGTGATGAAGTCAGGATCGTACAGTTGCCCCAGCGCATCCACACATACATATTCGCTGTATTCTGTCGTGTATGCTTTACGCATAACCCGCCTTAATTCTGTATGTGCTTGCTGGTGCTTTAACAATTCTTCGCGAATCATTGGCAGCAGCGGAAGAGTTCGATATGAGGATTTTGTTTTGAGTCGATCTTTTCCAATCGGACCATCCTTTCCCGAGTGTACTGTATGTCGTATCGTGATCATGTTTTCAGTGAAGTCAATTGCTGACCATTTAATGCCCAGTACCTCACTTCTTCGTAAACCGTAGTAGGCTGTCAATAGAATTGGAATGTAGATCTCATCGTTTTTCGCAATTTCAAGTAGTTTTTTTATCTCTTCTCCGTTGTAGTAGTCTGCAATGAATTGCTCTCGCTTTGGTCGCGTTGCCTGATCTACCGGATTGGCGGGGATAATTCTTCGTTTTACTGCATCTTTAAACGCTTTATGCAGAACACCATGGTATCCTAAAATTTCTCCTACTTCTTTCGGCGTTACTATGTCGTTCAAGTCAAACCACTCATCTACAAGCCAATCTCGAAAATCTAATGGTACTTTATCTTGAGTAAGGTAATATGGATTTCTTCTCCTTGGATTGGATGTTTTGGATGTTGAGAACGTAACCGGAATAAAGTATTTGTTGGGATGTGCTTCATAATCATCTTTGAAATCGAGTACATCTTTTAGTAGGATGGTATAGCGACTTGTTTTTTTCCCTGAATCTAAGCATGGAATCATGCCATTTTGAAGCATCCACGCACACTTTCGTTTACTAATATGCAGGATTTGACAAGTTTCTTCTGCAGTAATGATTATATTATCATACTCACTCATTGCCGTTTCTCCCGAATTTTCTGCTCCACTTCGGAGCATCATCTGTTGTGTCTGCCAGATATTCAATTAGATCCGCTTTACTGATGAGATAACCGCCTCGATATTTATATGCGATCAGTTTTTCTTCTTTGATGAGTTGATATATTGTGTTTTTACTCGTATGAAGCCATTTTGCTACACTTAAGGGAGTAAGCATATCGGGACATTTTCTTAGTAATCTTTCTAACGCCATTATTCTCTCATTGGATTCCATAAATATATTCCTTTCTATGCGTGATAGGTTTCGCACACACACAACATACCACAGAAGTCTTGGAAAGTCCAGCGAGAATCAGAAACAAAACAGAAAATAGCGACAACTGTTTTGAAGTTACCGCTATTTTGGGTACTCATATGTTATGTTTTTTGCCACACCAAGCAATGGAGTGTATCAAATAATCATTGTTTTTCTCCTTATCCGTCACCGAAGATATCGTTCAGTACATACTTAAATTCGATATCCGGTGACTTTTTGAAGTTTTCCATATCAAAGAGAGCCTCTTCTTTGTTTTTGAAAGGCTTCTCTATGACATACATTCGGTGATAGGTAACATCGTCTTCTTCTTCGATCATGTGGGGATAGCCCCAACGCATTCCGCTGAAGTTTACATACTCATCCGCCGTATTCTTGTATTGCAGATTCTTGAACTTCACTCTTATACATCTGCGATACTTTCCCTGATAAGACACCCATATGTGCGTGTTTTCTGCATGGCTACACTGCATATGGTAGGGGCATTCCCATGTGTTCAGATGTTCCCACTTATAGTCGGTCAGTGTGCTTGAGGTAACACCGAGACATTTCACACGAGCAAGGAATTTGTTTTCCTGATAGGCCGCATTGTATGTCACTTTGTGATCGCCGGCTTCATAACTGTTCCATGCTTCGATCAATCTCAATTGATTTTTCGCTGTATCTATATCAATTTTCAGTACTTCGATGAAGGATTTGACATCTTCCAAGGTTCCAATGTAGTCTGTACTGAAGCTGCAGAAGC
Source organism: Clostridia bacterium (assembly GCA_017558715.1). GTDB lineage: Bacteria > Bacillota > Clostridia > Oscillospirales > CAG-272 > RGIG3925. The sequence continues at coordinate 4,636 of JAFYTT010000143.1, forward strand.
CGGGCATAGAATAGTCATCGAGGGTTAATCTGTATAGTTGCTTGCTCAATGGATCATCTTCTTTCTTTTGGATTTCGCGTTTTCGTACAGGCTGGATTCGATTCTTCTGATAATCGCTTGGTACTCGTTGAGCTCGTCTTTGGTAAACCCTTTGATCTGTTCCCATTGATATTCGGGGATTCGGAGCACTGCGTGGTGGAAGCATTCATCTGTTGCAGGCTTCTCAATATAGATGATGAGTTTATTATCCGGAAGGATGTCAGAGTGAACTATTTCAGTTTGATCTTCAAGAGTAATAAATGGGTACATCATATTTTCACGCTTTCTATACTGTGGAACAAGAAGTGCATTTTGTCCACCCGTTTGTCAATGTGCCAATGTCCGCAATACCAAGCTTTATAGTCTGTAGTTTCTTCAATTTGGTCAAGCCAGTGTTCGGTGCTTGTGTCCACGGTACTTTGGTCAATTCCGGGAAGAAACATTTCCACCGGTTCGTATTTGAATGGGCAGGTATGCGAGAGAATGATGTCAATCGGATTCGCTGCAAGCTGGCTTTCCACATACGCTTTGATCTCTTCACTCGGTTGCTCGTCCTTCCACCAGCCGAAACCGCGCATTAGGCGGTAGTATTTGTCTACGCTGTAAGCACCGCCGATTGCAATGTGTCGAAGTCCTTCTATGGTATAGATCTCGCCATCCTTTGCGAATAATAGGTTTGGATACTCCGGCTCGAACCACACGGTACCGCCATTCCACTCTTTTTTGATGTAGCTATCGAGCGTAGCTGGGCGCATTTCGTGGTTGCCGTGGATACACAGGAATGTGGGTTTCAGTATAGTGAAAGATTCTTTCAATCGTTGGTCCCGCTTACCACCATAATAATTTGCGCCAACATCGCCAAGCAGTATGACTACATCATCATCAATTAATTCGTTGTTTATACAGAATCTTACAAGCTCATCGTTCGATCCGTGGATGTCTCCTGTATAGTAAATCATATTTTTCTCCTTTCATCCGTATTTCTCAAATTATATCACCTATGTGTGGCAACATTGTATTCTTTTAGAAAACAAACGGAAACAATCTCAAACACCAAAATAACCTGAAAACAAGGAGTTAATTCCTTGTCATTTCAGTATCAATTCGATTTATACCCCATCGGGTATAAATCGCTCCTCGATCATCGATATTATACCCGATAGGGTGTAATATGCAGTGAAACCATTGACATTATACCCGATAGGGTGTATAATGTTGTTATGAACAAGATCTCAGAATTTATCAAGCAAAAACGAAAAGAATTTGGACTCACACAAGAAGAGTTTGCTATACGCTCAGGCCTCGGATTGCGGTTCGTACGAGAGCTTGAACAGGGAAAGTCTACAGTGCGTATGGACAAGGTAAATCAAGCGTTGGCGATGTTCGGTATGGAAGCTGTTCCCGGAAGAAAGGAAAAGATTGATCTTGATTAACGGGAAGAACATCGCACGTAAAGGGACCATTTTCCCTCGTTTCTACCTCGTTTCTACCACTTTTCTATCACTTTTCTCTCGAAAGGGAAAAATCCCCCTATTTTATCTTGAAAATTCAGATGAAAAAGTGACGTAGAGGGACACAGAGAGCTGAAATACAAATCGCTCGAAATCAGTTTGTGGGAAACCACACGAGGGTTCGAATCCCTCTCTCTGCGCCAAATCAGACCGCAGTTCTCACGAATTGCGGTCTTAATTTTACACTATAAACAGTTCGATAAATAAGAATTTGACGAAAGAGATGTGCAATGAGCAACAAAGACATTATAAAATATTTTTACGAAGTGGTTGTCTCCGAAAACCTGCTTGATGAGCTTCATAAATACATCTCAGAGGACTGTGTGCAAAGAGTTGGA
>JAFYTT010000144.1 GCA_017558715.1 Clostridia bacterium
GCGCGGCTACTGTATGGGCGTTTATATGTCTTATTTCATGCTCAAAGCCCTTTGCCGTGCAGACAGACGCGATCTGGCTCTCGAAATGATGAAATCCCCCGACGGCTGGTGCAATATGCTCGCGGAAGGCGCAACGACACTCTATGAAGCATGGGGCAAGGATCAGAAATGGAATACCAGTCTCTGCCATCCGTGGGCGGCGGCTCCGATTCTGATTTTAGCCGATACCAACAATTGATTGAAAGGAATTAACACAATGAATACTCCCGTTTTATATCCGATGCAATTATCCCCTGTCTGCAAATCTACCATCTGGGGCGGCAACCGTATGCGTGACTGCTTCGGCTTCCAGACCAAGCTTGACAACATCGCAGAAGCATGGATGATGTCCGCCCGCGACGACAACCCCGGCTTCATCATCAACGGCGAATATATGGCACAGCGCATTGACAAACTGATCGAGGAATACCCCGAACTGCTTGCGAAGGGCAACACCGATCCTGCATGCCCGCTGCTTATCAAGTTCATCGACGCACGCGACAAGCTGTCCATTCAGGTGCATCCCGACGATGCCTACGCACAGGCGGCAGGATGTGCCGATCCGCGCGGCAAGACCGAAATGTGGATCGTATTGGAAGCCGCAATGGGTGCAGAGCTGATCTTCGGCACGAACCGCGATTTCACACAGGACGAGCTTCGTTCTGCCATCGAAAACGGTACGCTGGAAGACCTGATGAACTATGTTCCCGTCAAGGCAGGCGACGTCTTCTTCATTCCCGCCGGTCTGATCCATGCCATCGGTTCCGGTATTCTGATTGCGGAAATCCAGCAGAACTGCGACACGACCTACCGTGTCTATGACTACAACAGACGTCAGGCTGACGGTTCTCTGCGTGCGCTGCACATCGACGATGCGGTAGCATGCTCCCGTCACTTCACCGATGAAGAAGTAGCAGCCCTGCAGTATGAGGGCGGCGACAAGTCCTGTCTTGCTGACTCCAAGTATTTCCATGTCGAGCAGCATACTGTCCGTGCGGCACAGACATTCACCGTCACCGACGATAGCTTTGTCTCCGTTCTGGTACTGAACGGACAGGGTGTGCTGTCGTTCGGCGGTGAGGACTACGCGCTGTCCGCAGGTGTTTCCTACTTCCTGCCTGCCGGTATGGGCGAGTACACCGTGAAGGGTGAGGGCGGTTCCGTCAATATCATTCTTTCGCGCACATAAATCAAAATAAATCAAAAACGAGCGCCGGTTCGGGATAGAAATGCCATCCCCACTGACGCTCATACACTATATCGCTTTTCCGAACAAAGGAGCTCCCATATGAACAGAAACTTTTCCATCCAATGTGACAATCCCGATATCTGCGTTGCCATAGAACCGAAAACTGCCGAGGATGGCATTGAAGTCTACCGTATTCGTGTCACCCTTCCCCGCAAAATGACTCCACCGTCCATCAAGATCACTTGGCTTGAGGATATGGTCGGTCTGCTTCACGTCTGGCATCCGATGGCAAGCACGCATCATGCCATGCATCAGTGGTTCGGTGCAACGCAATCGCGTTCCTGCTTCCATTGGGGCGCACCCGTACTGACCACCATCGGAGAGGGCGGCGTCAACAGCAGAACCGTCGCCATCTCCGATCCGATCACACCGTCCTCCATCCGTTTCTGGGTTGATGATCTCCCGCAGAAAAATCAGGTCGCCTATTCCGTTGTTCTGTTCGACGGGATCTGCGATGACATCGAAACCTACGAGACAGATCTGCGCATTGATGCCCGTCCGCAGCACTTTTCCGCCGCTGTTCAAGAGGTATATCCGTGGTGGTGCAGCTACGGCTGGAACATTCCGCAGATTCCGTCTGCCGCAGAGGATGCACTCTACTCTTCCTGGTACAACTTCCATCAGGCACCGGACGGTGAGCGCCTGCTTGCCGATCTGAAGATTGCGGCAGAGCTGGGCTTCAAAACGGTCATTCTGGATGACGGCTGGCAGTTCCCCGGTCCCTCCTGCGGCGATTACCGTCTGTGCGGTGAATGGCAGATGTCCCCCGATAAATTCCCCGATTTCAAGGCATTTTCCGATGCGGTACATGCACTCGGCATGAAGCTGCTCGTCTGGTTTACCGTTCCGTTTATCGGTATCGACAGTCCGCTGTTTGAAGAATACCGCGACAAATTCCTGTATGTTGACCGCGGACTGATGAATGCAGGTGCGCTCGATCCGCGATATCCCGAGGTCAGAGAATACATCAAGAACACTTACCGCCGCTTCCTCGTTGATTACGACATCGACGGCTTCAAGCTCGACTTCATCGACGCCTTTCTGCCGCGTGCGGAAACCAAACCCTACGATCCTGCTGTCATGGACTGTGAAACGACAGGACAGGCGGTCCGTGTCCTGCTGACCGAAATCACGTCCGAGCTTGCCGAAATCAAACCCAATCTCTTATATGAATACCGCCAGTGCTATGTCGGACCGGCAATCAATCAGTTCGGCAACATGCTCCGCGTCGGTGACTGTGCATATGAGGCGCAGCTCAATCGCATCGGTATCACCGATCTGCGACTGCTCTGCTATCCCGTTGCCGTGCATGCGGACATGCTGTTCTGGGCACCCGAGGAGTCCATCCGTATGTGTACCCGACAGCTGCTCAATATTCTGTTCGGCGTACCGCAGATTTCCGTCATTCTTGCGGACAGCACCGAGGATCAGAAAGCGCTTCTTCAGGCATACCTCTCCTATTGGACAGAAAACCGCGAACTGCTTTTGCACGGTACCTTCCGCGCATACTTCCCCGAGCAGTGCTACACCCGCATCACAGCGGAAAACGAACAACGCATCATCGCCGTTCATCACAGCGATCTTCCGTACATCTGCGACGAACGCGACTGCGACCTTCACCACAACGGCGATGCCGACGGTCTGATCGTCGAAAACCCGACCGATACTGCGCTGACCGCCGAGGTCTCCTTACTGTTCGGCAGACAGCATCTGCAGACTGTCGCAATCCCGCCGCACAGCATCATCCGTCTGCCCGTTCCGCAAACAGGTATGGCTCATATCACAAAGGCATAATAAAAAACAGGGTGCGATCCCACACGGATTGAACTGCCCCAAATTGTACGGACAGCACAAAAAAGAGTCCTAAGGTAGAAAAAACTAAAAGTTAAGCAACGAACTGACATCGCTTTTCGAGTGGTGTCAGTTTTGTTTTTAGTTGAATACGCTCATTGTTGTAGAACTGTATGTATGCACCTATGAGGAGGCGCGCCTCC
>JAFYTT010000145.1 GCA_017558715.1 Clostridia bacterium
GAGCAGTTGATTCGTAATCAACAGGTCACGGGTTCAAGTCCCGTCATTAGCTCCAGGGGGATTTCCCGAGTGGCCAAAGGGGACAGACTGTAAATCTGCTGTCTATCGACTTCGGTGGTCCGAATCCACCATCCCCCACCAGAAAAAAAGACAGGTCTTGACCTGTCTTTTTTTCAACGAAATTTGCCCTTCGGGCAAGTGAAATCGCTTCGCGGTGAAATATTTGCTTCGCAAATGTGAAATATTCGCTGACGCGAATGTGGGCAAATTTCATTTCACATTGCATCCGCAGGATGCAATATTTCACAATTTACGCAGTAAATTATTTCACATTTTTCCGACAGGAAAAATATTTCACTTATGTAATTTCGTTTGATCGAGAGAATCGTTATGGAAAAATTATACCAATTAGCCAAAGGCTATACCAATCGATTTCCAGATGGCAACACACCATATCAGATAGCTGCCAGAATCCTTGAAGAATGCGGAGAGGTTGCAAGCGAGATCAATCACTTTGAAAACAGCGGAATCAAAATGCAGAAACACGGCGAACCGTCCAAACAGCACATGGCAGACGAAATCAAACAAGCGGTCAATGCGTTGATCCAGCTTGCTGTCTATTACAATGTGGAAGAGGAACTGGAAGCATCCATTGACCGTTCTCTGAAAAAGATGCAGGATGAAGGATTGCTGTAAATCCTCAACTGCAAATCGTTTTGATACACGGAGGTACTTCCATGCTCACCCTCGGTATGCCAACGCTAATAGAGCTTCCCGACATTGAAGACTGCGCACGGTTGTGCCATGAACTGGGACTGCAGTTTGTGGAGCTTTCCATGTGTCTGCCGCAGTATCAGACAGACCGCATGGACATCCGCCGTCTGCAAACAATTGCAGAGCGGTACGGCATCTTCTACACCATTCATCTCGACGACACCAACACTCCGTGTGATTTCAACCCAAGGATTGCCGCCGCATTTACGGATACGGTTCTCGATACCATTGAAATTGCAAAAGCGCTCCGTGTGCCGCTTCTGAACATGCATCTGTCGCTCGGCACGTATTTTACGCTTCCTGACAGAAAAGTGTATCTGTTTGAGGAATACCGAGACGAATACCTGTCCCGTCTGTGCGCGTTCCGCGATGCCTGTACCCGCGCCATCGGTGACAGCGATATTCGCATCTGCGTTGAAAATACGAGTGCATTTTCCCATCCGATCGGAGAGGAATCCCTTTCCTGTTTGCTCGAAAGTCCCGTGTTCGCCGTCACCTTTGATACCGGTCACGATGCCGCCCGCAATTTTACACAGCGTCCTGTCATTGACCGTCACATCGAGCGGCTTTGCCATATGCACCTGCATGACGCAATCCCCACCGACCGCCGCGATCATCTGCCCATCGGCGAGGGAATTCTGCCCATCGAAGATTACCTGACACTTGCCAAAGTACACAACTGCCGTGTCGTGGTCGAGGTGAAAACCATATCCGGACTTCACAGATCGATCCATCGGCTCCGCCAATACGATACATTTATTTTACAACAGAGAGGAGATTCCGTATGAGTTTAACAGATATCGGCTATGTCAAACGCCTGATGGCATCCCATGGCATTACCTTTCAGAAAAAATTCGGTCAGAACTTCTTAATCAATCCCATGGTTCCCGAGCGCATCGCTGAAGAATGCGGAGCCGCACCCGAAGATGCGATTCTGGAAATCGGTCCCGGTATCGGCACCATGACGCAGTACCTTTGCGAAATGTATGAAAAGGTCGTCGCTGTGGAAATCGACCGCGCGCTGATTCCGGTGCTTGGCGAAACGCTTGCCGATTACGACAATGTCACCGTCATTGAAGGCGATATCATGAAAATCGATCTGCCCGCATTGTTTGCCGAGCATTTCGCGGGGAAAAATGTCACCGTCTGTGCCAATCTTCCCTATTATATCACAACACCGATTCTGATGCTGCTGCTGGAATCCGGTATTCCGCTTGACAACATCACCGTCATGATCCAGAAAGAAGTTGCAGACCGTCTCGCCGCCGCACCC
>JAFYTT010000146.1 GCA_017558715.1 Clostridia bacterium
AACGCTTGTTAATGGAGTTGAGAATCGGCATGTAGCTCTTGACCCAGTTGATCTTGTCCCAGCCGCTCTTGGCGAGGTTGATATCCTTGATTGCGCTCATATGTATGTACTTCCTTTCAGAATGGAATTTTAGATTCTATCCTTTATATTATACCAAAGAATATGGGAAATTGCAAGAGGATATGGGGGATTTTGTGTGCGATTCCCGACTTTTTTGTGCGCACGATGACAGCATCCTATATATAATAAAAGGAAGAAAACTGCCGCCGTGAGGTTCGTTTCACAGCGGCAGTTGTATTTTCAAAATCGATTGTCTTCCACCGTCAGTGCGGCACGGTGGAGTGTTCCGTCGGACGCTGCATAAGTCAGACGGTCATATTTTTCTCCCATGAAGTATTCCAGATACGGCAGACATTCGGTGAGATGGTTTTCACGGTGTCCGACAGCGGGATCACAAAGCAGGGAAAAGCCGAACGCCGTGTACAGATGAATCGCGCGGAAGGACGACGGCTGTGTGTGCAGATAGACGGGATACCCGTCCTCCGGCACGGTGTTCAGAACTGCGGACAGCAGCGCGCGTCCAAGCCCTTTGCTCTCCTGACACTTGCTGACCTTGTACCAATGAATCGTCCAGACTTCATCGTAGACTTTCCACGCAAAACAAGTGCCGAGCGGTATATCGTCCTCACCGCAGATGACAAGACAGCGGCGGAAAAATTCGTCTCTGCGCGGTTCGTACACACGGTGAAAATAGTCCTTCATGTACGCAATATGCGGGGAAATGTCACCCGGCTCGCAGTCAAAATGGACGCTGTACCAGAAGTCCATCTCCTCCGGGCGAATCGGGCGGATATGATAACCCGCTGGCGCATCGGTAAAAGCGGCGGGGTTTGGTTTTTTGCACATCATAAACAGATTGCGGTCGGGGATGTCGCGTTCTAACATAAGGGACTCCTTTCTCTGATTTTGGCAGAATGGTTGACAGAAATTGTTATTTGTGGTAAAATATGGATGATGCAGATGTTGTACTGACATTGGCATCCGGAAAGCGCCGATACGGTGGCGGTACATCCCCGATATATCACGGGGATGCGAAATCTTTTTGTCTCCCCGATGAGGGGAGGTGAGCATCATGTTCGTAACATGGGAATTATTATTTCTCTTTGGCGGGTTTATTCTCGCCTTACTTACATACATTGATAATCATTACAACAAAAAGAAATAACCGCCCTCACGCTTCCAACTGAGACGGTTATTTCATAACTTGATCGGGGAAGTACCGTCACCGGTGCTTTCTTGTCTTTATTATATCACGAAATACGCCTGCTGTCAAGCGTTTTTCTGAAAACATACATCCTGCTCTTGACAGAATCCGAAAGTTGTGCTATAATACCACCATCGAAAACCATTGGAAAGGAAATCAACCGATGCGCGCACTGTTTGTTCTCTGTGACGACGATATGCCGCGTCTGTAACCGATCATTTCACAGATTCGCTGTGCTTGAACGGATGCAGACGCTTTTCTGTCGTGTCCGGGAAACACAGTTTTTTTATTGTTTTTGTTCCCCGTACACGTTTTGTGTATGGGGCAATTTTTTTGAGGGGGTGATCGTGTGCGGCAAACAGATTTTGTCGGTCAAGATGGGTTCTTTTTGTGAAAAGAATTGACTTTTCCCGCTATCCGTGCTATAATATTATAATAGATACAAATCCTAATACAAAAATTCATCACTTACAGGAGATTCACAATATGGCAGCATATCTGACCGCTCAGGACAAGCGTACCTGCTACTGTGCTGAGCTTTCCGCCGCAAACATCGGCGAAACCGTCTGCGTCATGGGTTGGGCGCAGAGACAGCGTGACCTCGGTTCTCTGATCTTCATCGACCTGCGTGACAGAACGGGTATCGTTCAGCTCGCATTCGGCGAAACGACCGACCGCGAAATTTTTGATCTGGCATTCAACGTCCGTGCAGAATTCGTTCTCTGTGCACACGGTACCGTCCGTGCAAGAGGCGAGGGCGCGGTCAATAAGAACATTCCGACCGGTGAAATCGAAATCGAAGTCACCTCGATGAAGGTACTTTCCAAGTCCCAGACACCTCCCTTTGCTATCGTTGAAAACAGCGACGTCAAGCCCGAGCTGCGCCTCAAGCACCGCTATCTTGACCTCCGCCGTCCCGACCTTGCACACAACCTGATCGCACGTTCCGAAATTTCCAAGATCGCACGCGACTACTACGCAGAAAACGGCTTCATCGATATCGAAACGCCGTGCCTCATCAAGCCGTCTCCCGAGGGCGCACGTGACTACCTCGTTCCGTCCCGTGTCCACAAGGGCTCCTTCTACGCACTGCCGCAGTCTCCCCAGCTTTACAAGCAGCTGCTCATGTGCGCAGGCTTTGACCGCTATTTCCAGATCGCACGCTGCTTCCGTGACGAAGACCTCCGTGCCGACAGACAGCCCGAATTTACCCAGCTCGATACCGAAATGTCCTTTGCGACCGCAGATGACGTCATGAACATGCACGAGGGCTTCATCAAGTACCTGTTCAAGCGTTACTTCAACGAAGAACTCAACTACGAGTTTATCCGTATGCCGTACCGTGAAGCCATGGAACGTTATGGCTCCGATAAGCCCGATATCCGTTTCGGATTTGAGTTAAAGAACCTCTCCGACGCAGTCCGTGATACCGAATTCAAGGTCTTCCGCGGCGCGATCGATGCAGGCGGTTCTGTCCGCGGTATCAACGTCAAGGGCGGCGCATCCATGACCCGAAAGGAAATCGACGCGCTGACTGATTTTGTCAAGACTTACCACGCAAAGGGTCTTGCATGGATGAAGCTCTCCGAAAACGGCGACGTTTCCTCCTCCTACGCAAAGTTCCTCACTGACGCGGAAAATGAAGCAATCAAGTCTGTTCTGGAAGCGGAAAACGGTGACCTTCTGCTCATCGTTGCCGACAAGAACGCTGTTGTCTTCGACGCACTCGGTGCACTCCGCCGTCACTGTGCAAAGAAGATGGGTCTGCTCAACCCGATGGAATTCAAGTTCCTGTGGGTCACCGAGTTCCCGCTGCTCGAATGGAGCGAGGAAGACAACCGCTTCTACGCAATGCACCATCCCTTCACCTCTCCGATGGATGAAGACCTTGAATACCTCGATTCCGATCCCGGCCGTGTCCGCGCAAAGGCATACGATATCGTCCTCAACGGTACCGAGCTTGGCGGCGGTTCTGTCCGTATCCACGACAGCGAGCTGCAGGCGCACATGTTCGACATTCTCGGCGTTTCCAGAGAGGACGCAGAGGAGAAGTTCGGCTATCTGCTCGAAGCATTCAAATACGGTGTTCCGCCGCACGCAGGTCTTGCGTTCGGTCTTGACCGTCTCGTTGCACTCCTGCTCGGACAGGAAGACATCCGTGACGTCATCGCATTCCCGAAGGTTCAGAACGCAAGCGAGCTGATGTCCGGCGCACCCGGCATTGCTGACCCCAAGGGTCTGGAAGAGCTGGCAATCGCGATCGTCGCTGAAAACGAAGAAAACGCATAAATTTAGAGGCATCTCACAAAATGTGGGGTGCCTTTTTGTTGCCTTTGTACAAAAATCATGGAAACTTTTTGGAATATTCAAAAATTGCGGTATTAACACTTGACAAATGACGTGCGGTTTGGTATAATCAAATTATGGAAAGGAGATGAATCGAATGAAAACTTGTAAAATGTGGTGGTTAATTTTGGCGGTACTGTTTGTGTTCGTGGGGTGTGATACCGATACCCCGCAGGACTCCACCGAAATCCAATATTCCGGCGAAACCGTGTATGTATCAAACATCATTTCACTGCCCACAAAGAACCCGGAGGGAGCACAGATCGGTTATTTCGGTGATGAGTGGATTACGATAATGCCATATTTACTGACACAGTATTATTCAGCAGTCAATGCTGATTCCGCTTCGTTCTTTTATTTTCCGGATATAGACAGATATCAATATAAACCGCGATATGTAACCGTAGACTTATCCACCGGCAAAACGAAGCACTATGATATGGATACTCGTATTGACGATAAAGGTCGTTTTTCAATCAATGTGGATGAATCCTATCAGTTTCATTACACAGATAGGGAAACCGGGAAAGAATATACAGAATATGCACTGAATTACAAAGAAGTCTATAACTATGCTGCCAATGCATCCGGTCATATAGCGGTACTGTATTCTGTAAATAAAAGGGGTGTGAAAGAAAACTATGACCCATCGGATACGCATGAAATAACGTATGCAGATGGAACAAAAGGATACTCAAAACCAAGTCAATTAAAAACAGAGGAACGATATATTCTTGCAGTATACAACACAGACGGAACTCTTGTATATGAAACGGATATCACCGATATTGAAGTGCTGGATATTGACCCCGACGGATATTTGGAATTTTCAAAACGCCCGATCATTATGTCCGAGGATGGATATGTCGGTTTGATTCACGAAAATCATCTTCTGTTTTTCGACCCGAACGGAAAATATCTGACAAGTGTTGATTTTCCGTGCGGCAGATATTTCAGTGATGTAACTATACAGAAAGACGCTGACGGTGTCTGTTATCTGTTATACCGAAATCCGGATACTGTGGAAATGGAATACTCTGTTATCAATTTTGCATCGCAGACCATCAGCGCACCGATTGTGCCAAAGCTGCCCAATTTCGTTCGATTCATTAGCTTCGGAACCGATCACAGTCTGTACTACTCGGACGATCTGAATTTCTATCGGTATGATGCAGAGGGAACATCCGAAGCATTGTTTAACTGGACGGAAATGAATGTCATCGGCGCCGATGTGGAGCGGGTCTACGTACGTGACGAGGATTCTTTTACCGTAATCTGCCATGACCCGATCACCGACAATCCCGAAGTTGTGCTGATTGACGCGGTTCCGATAGAAACGGTGACACTCAAAACCGACATTGTCATTGCCGCCGGAAATTACAACGATAATTCTCTGCGCGCTTTGCAGATTGCCGTCAGTTTGTTCAACCGCAAAAGCGAGGACTATTCGGTCTCCGTCGACTACTACGACCCTGCAGGTTCCGGCATGTTCTCCGTCAACCAGCAAATCGCCAACGACATGGCAATCGGCAAGCAGATTGATTTAATCGTGTTCCACAACGACATCACGATGGAATACTTTGACAACCTCGGGATTCTCGGCGACTGGTATCCGCTGATGGATGCGGATGATGTTTATACCCGCGATGCGTTTCTGCCGTGCATCCGTGCCGCCTACGAAACGCCCGACGGCAGACTGCCCGTTTTGACCACCGATTTTTCGCTGACCACGCTGGTCGGTTCCACCGAGCTGATCGGTGAACGCGAGCATTGGACGTATGCCGAATGTCTTGACTATGTGAACAGCCTTGATTGGGATGAAATTCTGTTGCAGATCGAGCGTCCCGAGGGCAGCACCGATCCCGATGCGATGCTCGTTCTGCGCAGCTTTCTGCCGATGGTGCTGGATGACTATATTGACGAGGAAACAGGAACATGTACGCTTGATTCCGACAGCTTTGCGGAACTTCTGAATCTGTGTGAATCGGTCATCATTGATCACGAAGTGGCGACGTATAAAGCAGACGATCTCCATGTCGAGCAGATGCTCTATGAGGGCATGGGTTTTGTTGGCGAGTATCGCAGCGGCAACACGCGGCTTTACAGCAATGGCTCGAATGTGGGCTACGGAAAAGGCACGATCAGTCATCCGTCGACGATATTGAATCTGCTTGTCAATTTCTTCAAAGACCATGAATCACTGTCGTTCATCGGCTATCCGATGCCCGATGCGTCCTGCGGAAACGGCACGGCGGTCACACCGATGCTTCAGTTCGGTCTGACGGCATCTGCCGCGCATACAGACGGTGCATGGATGTTCATGCGTGAGTATCTTTCGTACATGGAAACCAGAGAGCAGTCCTATAACTACGATAATCGCAATGTCTACGGCCTGCCGTGTACCTATGCCGCGCTCAATGCGTTGATTGATTACTTTGAAACCTGTGAATATCTGATTGCAGGCGGTCCGGGTATTCAGGAGTTTGCGTATATGGGAGCATCTGAAGACAATCCGCTCTATCACAAAGCCGACCCGCGCGTCCGTGGAATCCTGACTGATCTTTTGGAGACAACCACGCGCCGCTATTCCGGCAACACGGCGATGATGGATATCATCTTCGAGGAAGCGTCTGCCTATTACGGTGGTATCCGCTCGGTCGAGGAAACCGTCAAAATCATGCAGAGCCGCGTTGGGATTTGGCTGGCGGAGCATGTGGGGTGATATTGCCCATTTTTGAATGTCTATGTCTATATGATGTAGAACGCGTAGGGAGAAGCAGGTATGCTTCGGGGCTTGCTCCCGCCGTGTAACAGATACGCATTTGCAAATCGGATAACTTGACATCCCCCTTTTGTTGTGGTATAATATATCCATCACAACGAGAGGGGGATTTTCCCTTTTGCATACCTTAACCATCGGAAAAAACGACGCGGGACAGCGGCTGGACAAGTTCTTATCCAAAAACTTCAAGACGATGCCGCCCGCGCTCATGTACAAATATATCCGGCTCAAAAAGATCAAGGTCAACCGCAAACGTGCCGAGCAGAAGCAGGTTTTGTTGGAGGGCGATACGGTCGAGCTGTTTATCAAGGAAGAATTTTTTGAAACCGTCACCGCCGACAATGCGTATCAGCGTCTGACCCCGAAGCTCGATATCGTCTATGAGGACGACAATATCATCCTCTGCGACAAAAAGCCGGGTCTGATCGTCCATGCCGACGACGGCGAGGATGTCAACACGCTCATCAATCATATCAAGGCGTATCTCTACCAAAAGGGCGAATACCATCCCGCCGAGGAGCATGCCTTCGCGCCCGCGCTGTGCAACCGCATCGACCGCAATACCGGCGGTATCGTCATCGCGGCAAAAACAGCGGAGGCACTGCGTGTCATCAACGAAAAGATCAAGCAGGGCGAGATCGATAAGCGGTATCTCTGCGCTGTCCACGGGATTCTGCCCAAGAAGCAGGACACCCTGCGCGGCTATCTGAAAAAGGACAGCGCGACCAATCTGGTATCGGTCTTTGAAAAGAAGACCACGAACAGCCGAGAGGTCAAGGAGATCATCACCGAGTATACCGTGCTTGACGAAGCAAAGGATCTGTCACTGTGTGAGGTGCATCTGATCACAGGACGCACACAC
>JAFYTT010000147.1 GCA_017558715.1 Clostridia bacterium
CAAGCCATGGTGAAAAGGTAATCACGGAATCGATTGTCAACTGCAAACCGGCAAAGCAATAGATATAAATCCCTCTGGTTATCAATGAGAAAAGCGATTCAAGTCATTATCCTGACTGAATCGCTTTTCTTTGCTTATGTATTCACCGAATACTCTTTCTTAAACCCATGTGCGCCGAAGATCTGCCATCCGCCAACGCCGAGACGCTGCATAATGGCTTTCCGTTCTTCTGCACACAGCTTGGGATCGGTATCCACGGAAGTCATCAGAATCGGTGCATACTGGTTGTATGCCGCCTGTTCTGGCGTCAGTCCGTGGATGTTGATGTACACATCACCTGTAAGTGCAAGATGATGCGTATAATCAATCAGCACGATCTCGCCGGGAAGGTGACCACCTTTTCCTTCGTATACCTCAAAGTGAAGTTCCCCAAAGTCGAAGAAGCCGATCTGCGTGAGCGGTTCTCTGAGCGGCTCCACATGATTCCATAAAGCAGTGAGCTTATCGGAATGCACAGCCTTGTAGGAGGTCAGAATCTTGCAGATGTTGATGTACGGCTTATGCAGAGGATTCTTTTCGCGGAATCCGTCATTACCCATGAATTCATTCCGCAGGCATTCAGCAGTTCTGGGACTGGCGAGGACCTCGTCAAAGAGCGGGAGAAGACCGCAGTGGTCCACATCTGCATGGGTGACGAGAATGGTTTTCTTCATGCTGTCGAAATCGGGCAGGATGCGCCGGAATACGGTCAGCATTTCTTCACGGTAGCAGGCGTATCCGCTGTCCACAAACAATACCTGATCACCGCTTTTGATGATGATCGTATTGCTTCCGCACGGCGGCTCGATCAGCGTGATTTCCGTATTGTCTGTGATTTTATGTGTGCTGATTCTCGGCGAGAACGCTGCACCCTTGGATGCGCCGAGAAGCTCTGCAAATTTGCTGATGCTGTCGAAGGTTCTGTAGGGCGAGAGTCCCTGTTCATCCAGCGTCTGCATGGCCAGATTGACGTGAACCAGCAGTTCACGGCTTACCTCATCGGAAAGTCCCATTGTCTGGGAAAGCCCCATGACATAGGTGTTATAGAAAATGCTGTTGTCGTACACCTTTTCCGAGCGATTGTAGTCGATCACGCGAACCTTACACAGCCTTTCCGCCTCTTTGAGAAACTCCGCTACCTTGTCATAATCCTCCACATACAAGCCCATCTTGAAATATTGATAATCGGTACCGTTTTCCTGGGAGCTGATATAGGAGATATTGAAATGGAAGTCGTTGATGAGTCTGAGCACATTCGTTATACTGCCGGGAATGTCTTCAAGGCAGAATTCAATCAGCACAATGCCGGTTTTTGCTGTATTACTTTGGAGATACCCGATCTTGTTGAGTTCTGTATCTGCTTTTCGGAGCTGTTCCTCCGTACCTTCCGCATCAATGAACAGGGTGTGGGAATCTACCGCCTTGTTATAGCTGACTCTGGTGATGTTGATACCGAGCGCGGAGAAACATTCGCTTGCTTTCAGAAATGCGCCGATATGGTCGGGCATAGAGGTTACGTATGTCTTTTTCAATGTATCACCTCAATACAACTTCATTTGTCCAGCTTCGCCATGTCATTCTTACGGATTTCCACACGTCTTACCTTACCGCTGATGGTCTTGGGAAGCTCGGTAACGAATTCCACGATTCTCGGATACTTATAAGGCGCGGTGTGTGTCTTAACATATTCCTGGATTTCCTTCTTCAGTTCATCGGTACCCTCCTTGCCTTTTACAAGGACAACGGTTGCCTTTACGATCTGACCGCGTACTTCATCGGGAACGGGTGTGATTGCACATTCAAGAACGTAGGGAAGTTCCATGATGACACTTTCGATCTCGAACGGACCGATACGGTATCCGGAAGACTTGATTACATCGTCGATACGGCCGACGTACCAGAGATATCCGTCTTCGTCCATGGTAGCCTGGTCACCGGTATGGTAGTAACCGTCGTGCCAGACCTCATTTGTCTTTTCTTCATCAAGATAGTAACCGATAAAGAGGCCGCAGGGTGATTCACCGTCTTTTACGCGGATGCAGATTTCACCGGTGTCACCGGTCTTACACTCGTTGCCATCGGGATCAAGAACTACAACGTCATAAAGCGGGCTGGGCTTGCCCATAGAACCGATCTTGGGAGTAGAGCCTACGAAGTTTGCGATGGACAGCGTGGTTTCGGTCTGACCGAATCCTTCCATGATGGTAAGTCCGGTAGCCTTCTTGAACTGATTGAATACTTCGGGGTTCAGCGCTTCGCCGGCTGTTGTCGCATATTCGATCGAGGAGAGGTCGTACTTGGACAGATCTTCCTTGATGAAGAAACGATACATGGTAG
>JAFYTT010000148.1 GCA_017558715.1 Clostridia bacterium
TAACGTCTTTTTTGATACTGTTTTGTTTGTCGTTAATTCTTTATACGAAAACAGCAAGTTATTTACACCGAAAATTTACATGTCTTATGTTGAATTATTTCGAATGATATGATATCATATTACAAAACGACGAAACGGAGATATCCCATGGAACAAAAGCAATATACCTGTATTGACCTGAAATCCTTTTACGCCTCCGTCGAATGTGTTGACCGCGGACTTGACCCGATGACGACCAATCTGGTGGTTGCAGACCTACGGCGCACCGAGAAGACCATCTGCCTTGCAGTCACTCCGCCGCTCAAAGCACACGGCATTTCTGGGCGGGCGCGGTTATTTGAAGTGATAGAACGGCTGAAGACCGTCAATGCAGACCGTCAGCGCAAGGCTCCCAGACGGAAGCTGACAGGCGCATCCTCCAATGACCTTGAACTGAAAGCCAATCCCGCACTTGCGGTTGACTATATCGTCGCGCCGCCGCGGATGGCGCATTATATCGAGGTCAGCACGCAGATCTATGACGTGTATCTGAAGCACGTCGCGCCCGAGGACATTCACGTCTACTCCATCGACGAGGTGTTCATCGATCTGACGGCGTATCTCAAACCGAGCGGCAAAACGGCGCGGGAATTCACTTCGATGCTGATTGCGGATGTCATGAAGACAACGGGCATCACAGCAGCCGCAGGCATCGGAACGAATCTCTATGAAGAATAATCTATGAAGAATAAAAAGGAGACAACCATCATGACAACAAAGAAACAACAGTTTTTGGCAGCACTGCTTTTGACCTCCGCACTGATTTGTGCCTCCTGCGGTCAAAATGACGCAGCCGCAGCCGATACCGTATCGGTCGACACCGAAGCGCAGACCACCGCGGAAACACTCTCTCCGCTGGATCAGACCGTAGCCGCTCTGCCCGAAGCAGATTTCGGCGGATATGAATTCACATTCATGGATCGCGGATCAGATCATACGACCTGGTACACGTATGACATCTTTGCAGAGAGCGAAAACGGTGACGCGATCAACGACGCCGTTTTTCAGCGCAACCGGATTCTGGAAGAACTCTATAATATCAAAATCGGAGAAATCGGTGTCATTTCGCCCGCTACCGATATAAAGCCGCTGATTATGGCAGGAGACAATACCGTCGATGTTTTCACGGACGGTCTGAGCGATCTGAAAGGTCTGACCATCGGCAATATGTTGTATGACTTCAACGATATTTCGGAAGTCAAGCTCGATCAGCCGTGGTGGGATCAGCAGATGCGCACCGAGCTTTCCATTGCAGGCAAGAACTATTTTGCAACCGGCGATATCTCCATCATGGATAATGAAGGTACATGGTGTATCCTGTTCAACAAGAAGATGGTTGCGGATTACGATCTCGGTGACCCGTATGCACTCGTCAATGAAGGAACCTGGACGATTGACAAAATGTACGAAATGGCGAAGGCTGTTGCCAAAGACGTCAATGGTGACGGTAAAATGACCGTTGACGATCAGTTCGGTTATTTGACGGAATCCTACAATATCTACGCACTGTGGGTCGGCGGAAATAATAAGATCATTGATAAGGACGACGCCGATCTTCCGATCTCTTCCATGAACAGTGAACGCAGTGTATCGACATATGATAAGGTTCTGGAACTCCATTTTGATGATACCGTATCTGCGTACCCGGGAACATCAGCTCTGCCCGGATTCGAGGAACAGTGGGCTTGCTTTATGGAGGGACGCGGCCTGTTCATTTACGGTGCGATGGGTTTGATCTCCGACTTCCGTGAAAGCGATACCGATTTCGGTATTCTGCCTTCGCCCAAGCTGGATGCAGCACAGGAGAATTATTGCAACACCTTCTCCTGCTACAATATGACCGCTTACGCCATCCCTGCAACGGCAAGCGACGTTTCCCGCATCGGTACGGTCCTTGAATCTATGGCACAAATTTCCCAGCATCTTCTGACACCCGCGTATGTCGATGTTTCTCTCAAAGGCAAATTCATCCGTGACAGTGAGTCGGAGGATATGATCGAGTTAATTCTTGCAACCCGCAGCTATGACCTCGGTTCCATCTTCCAATGGGGTACCAGCTTCTCGATTTTCGGCAACGCAACCAAGAGCAGAGTCGGTACCTTTGCATCGCAGGTCGAAAAGTGCGAAAAGTCGCTGAACAGTGCCATTCAAAAGTATGTAGACCAGCTGAACGCTGCGGAATAACATCGTATAAAAAACGGGATTGCTGTAAGCTGCTGCCTACGGCAATCCCATCATTTTTCGGATCAACAAAACAATAAAAAATCCGGCGGCGCATATGTCAGCGTCACCGGACAGGTGAAGGAAATTGATGAATATGAACGGGTTGTCAGGCTGTGTGATGGGTTGAAGATCCCGATTGAGCTAATTTATGGGATTACGTCGGAGTTATTTACAAAGCTTGGATATGAATAAGAATGAATCTATAAAAGGACCGTAGTAACAATAATAATTCAATGAAGAAAACGAAAGAGACCTGCTTTTATTTATGGTCCTATTGACTTTGATGGACAAATGGTTTATACTTATTTTGTAATTGTTGCTTTCAAGTGATGCCGTTATCGTTATTTTGGCAAAAATAAAACCAGAGGACAATACTATGTCAAAAATTCATATTGAAAAATGGGTAGATGTCGATAAAAAATACAGCCGCGGAAAAAAGAGAAGGATCACGATGGCACTCACGGCACGTCTTCTTCCGAAGCTGATTTTCAAAAGTAAGAAAAAAGCTGATGACGGAGTTCTTATGTCCGCTGCAATGATCGCCGATCTCCATGTGGACGGCGATACATACAGAGGAAGAAACAATAGTGTGAGACAAGGACTGGTCGGAATCTCATGCTACAAAAAGGTCGACGCAATCATCATGGCGGGTGATATCACAAATTCCGCGCATGTCAGCGAGTACAAAAATCTCAAGCATTATCTTAAGAAATACAGTAAAGTAGAGCGTGTCATTCCTGAAATAGGCAACCATGACACAAGAGCGACCAGCATTGAGCCTTATTATAATGAAGCGCTTGATCTCTACAACGATTTCTGCAAATTCTGCGGAATCGAAAAAGGTGAGAGACCGTATTATGTGACCGACCTCAAGGGATACCGCGTTATTACAATCTCTTCGGAGGGTATTCCGAACACCGATCAGGCGATAATCTCGGATGAGCAGCTTAAATGGTTTGAAAACGAATTGATAGCCGCAGCGGAACTGAAAAGGCCGATCTTTGTCGTGTCACATCAGCCTCCGGCCGGCAGAAATGGTGCTGTGGGTGGATGTTCGATTGGCGAAGCGTCAGAAAGCCTTGATAATATCCTCTGCGAAAACGCCTCGTCAGCCGCTCCCGTGATTTTTGTCAGCGGACATATGCATGAAATGAGAGGATTGGACAATCCCAAGGAAGGTCTGTATTTCATCAATTTGACGTCGTTCATGTACACTCGCGGAATCGGATTCATGGCTGAAGTTTACAGTGATCGCGTCGTTCTTGAGGGATGCAATTTCATCACGGGCGAGACATACGACGATTACAGATACGAGATCGCTTACTGATACTGCAGTTTTCCATCCGGTACTGCCCTGACAAAGAACGGTACATGTCTGTGCGCTTGGCAGCCCGGACGGATGAAAACAATGAGAGAACCATTCGGAGGGATTTTGTTAAAATAAAAATGACAAATACTGCGGTATTTGTCAATATAAAGGTTCAATTTAAATGTTAACCAGTTCTTCTCAATGCGAATCATTTTCGGTCTTTTAATTTCATAATCCAACAAGGGATATGCTTGGTACCCGTTACCGTTCCATATCCCGATTTCTTTCTATCTGTTCATTGCGCCTTATGCTCCTCCCTTGAATATGCCGTACCAAACCAAGCAGCGCGACCGATAGGTAATGACATAAAAAGAATTGATAGTAATAGGTTTATAGTTTTACCTGCGGCCATTTCGGATTTATTCATCTTAAAAATCTTCAGAATTTGGTGCAAATAACGTTTTTCCAACGTATATACAACCAAAAATATTTGGAGGTATCCCAATGATTATATCCATCGATCACGGCAACAAACAAATCAAAACACTTAACCGCACGTTTACATCGGGACTTTACGAAAGCGAGAGTAAGCCTGCTTTCGGCGAAGATGTACTGTATTACAACGGGAAGTATTACGTGCTTTCCGAGGAGCGCATCCCGTATATGCGTGACAAGACCAAAGACAACCGTTTCTTTATCCTCACGCTGTTTGCCATCGCCTATGAAATAGAAGCTGCCGGAAAGTATTCGGATAACGGAACTCTGGACATCAAACTGAATGTCGGACTGCCGCCGTCTCACTATTCCGGCCTTTATGAAAAGTATGAGGATTATTTCAGAGGTCCGCATCGACCGATTTCTTTTACGTTCCGGGAGAAACCGTATTCCATCTTCATCTCTGAAGTGAACTCGTACCCGCAGGCATATGCGGCAGCAATGACCGTATACGGTATAATCCGCGATCTGCCGCGCGCGTTTGTGGTTGACATCGGCGGATTCACAGCTGATTATCTACTTCTCAAGAAAGGCAATGCAGACCTGTCCGTATGTGATTCACTGGAGCACGGCGTCATCTTGCTCTACAACGCAATCAAATCCAAGGTAAATGCTGACTTTGATCTGCTCATCGATGAATCAGACATTGATTCCATTATCAAAGAGGAAAAACATTGCTTTCCGCAAGAAATTGTGCACCTGGTTGACAAAATGGCAGCCGCTTTTGTCAACCAGCTCCTCGGTAAGCTCCGTGAGAGACTGATCGATCTGCGGTTTGGCAGGACCATTTTTATTGGAGGCGGTTCCATCCTTCTCCGAAAATACATTGAATCCTCTGCAGCAGTGTCCGGATGTATCATCATTGATGACATCGCAGCCAACGAGAAAGGATACGATCTGCTGTACCGTGCGGATCACAGGAAGGGATTATGAAGAAGGATGAATGCAGGTTCAATATTATTCTGAATCCCGGTGATCCAATGCACAAAACAGCGATCAATGCACTGAACAGTCAGGGACGCCATAAGTCACAGTTTTTGGTCAATGCAGTCGTTCACTATATAATGAATGAGCATACGGCAAGCCAAACGGTGATACCAACTTCAGATGAAATCCGTACAATCTGCCGTGAAATCTTAACCGAAATGATGGGTGAAATGTCACCGCAGAACATACCTCTGATTCACGAAGAGGAGCTGTCAGAGGATAGATCAGATCAGGATTTCGATCTCAACCAAATAGAAAACACTCTTAACAACTTCAGAAAGAAATAAGTCGCATCCCCGGATATTCTGTCAAATATCTGGGGATGCACTTTTTTTATAGTCGTTCTTGTCTTACGAAAGTCAAAATCCGACAACGCAATCTGACATAGATTTTCGGTAACATCCTGTATCATATAATTAACGCTCAAAAAGATACGGATGTGTTAATTATTTACCGCAATCTAAAAAATTCTCTGAAATACCACATAATTCTGCGGTATCATCGGGAGAATCCGACCTCAAATCTTATTTCTTATTTTGCAGAAAACCGCAAAGGAATTTCTATGTCTGCTCTCCTAATAGAGATGGACATAGGAGTGTTCCTTTGCGGTTTTCATGTTTTATGGGCTAAGTCTCATGGCTCGAGAGCACCTCCTTGAGTTTTATTTGAATTCAATAAAATCTCAAGGAGGATATCATGAATAATAAGGAATACCAAAATTTCTCAGAAGACAGAGAGATACAGAATCGCTTTACTGCCTATGTTCAGGAAGCCCTGAAAAACACTTGCAGTACATACTACACCAAGAAAATGATCCGTGAAGGACGTGAGACAGTATATGATGAAGCTGTTGATCTCACTCTCACCGCACACGGTGATATACTGGACAAACTTTTTTCTTATAACATGGACATGATTGAAAATCTTTCTTTATGGAAAGCTCTGAAGAAACTTTCCGGGAGAGATATCACCATCATCAAACTACGAGTGCTGTATGACAACTCTTTCAAAGAGATCGGTAAGGTGCTCTGTATGACAGAAGGAGCTGTGAAGATGCGCTATACACGGGCAATCAAGCTGCTCCGTGACATTGTGGAGGAATAAGGTGATGACATTCAAGGAATTGATAAAAGCGGCCGCAGAAGGCGATGAAACGGCTCTGAACACGCTTTACCGTATGTATCAGCCTCTCATCATAAAGATGTCCATGCTGAATGATGAGTTTGATGAGGATCTTCATCAGGAGCAGATGATCTGCTTTTGGAAATGCGTAAAAACTTTTTATAAAAATATTCTGAAAAAGTGTTACGATTCCGATAATGCTCCGATTCTCTAATAGACAAAAGGGTTAACACCCAAGGACAACTGAATAACTGCATCACAGCAGTTATACGGATACTGCAGATAGCATGCCATGACCGGACCGATTCCGCGAGCGTACCTGCAGGTGAAATACGGGCATAGCCCGGATCCGCAAGGCGTAATACACCTTATACGCGGTCAAAACCGGAGCGCAGGAACTGGGCTGTGATGTAGTGAATATTATTATTTACGAGGATTTGATCATGAAACAGATAACACTTGAAAACTATCCGGATGTTCTGACTCCGAATGACATAATGCAAATTTTGAGTATTGGGCGCAATAAAGTATATGAATTGCTAAACGACGGAACCCTCAAGAGTATTCGTATCGGACGGAAGCACAGAATTCCCAAAAAGATACTGATTGAATTTCTTGAAAATTCATGATTTCATCTATCATTTCGACAGATTTTCTGATATAATATAATCGTATCAGAAATGTGTGCTGTCGTCATAAGGAGGTAAAAAATGAACGGTAGCATCCAACCCAAAAACGGCAAGTTATATGCTGTTTTATCATATAGAGGAGAGAACGGTAAATTCAAATATAAATGGGTCAATACCGGTCTTCCTGTTCGCGGTAACAAGAAAAAAGCGGAAGCGATGATTCCTGTTTTCATTGAACGCTTTGCCTATCTCGAAGAAAACAAAGAAGAAAACAAGAAGGATACAAACAAAAATATGTTTGTTGACTACATTCTGGACTGGCTGGAGCGCAAGAAAAACAAAGTTCAGCAATCGACCTGGGAAGGATATGAAATCTATGCCAAGTGTCACATCATTCCGTATTTCGAACCACTTCAGCTTGAGATCTGTGATGTCACACCCAAACACATTGTGGACTATTTTGAAAGCAGATTGGTATGCGGGCGCAGAGATCACAAACCCGGTGGTCTTGGTCATGAGGCAATCAAGAAACATAAAACCGTCCTGAACATGGTTTTTGATGATGCGCTGATTGCCGAACTCATCAACAGGAACCCTGTGGAACATGTTCCTCTTCCTAAAAAGGATGATATGGAAACAAGAGAACGGGTTTTTCTGAACGTGGAGGAAGCCAATGCCATGCTGGAAGCATTTCGCGGACATGAATTACAGGCACTTGTATATACTACTTTGTATTATGGTTTGAGACGCTCTGAAGTGTTGGGATTGAAATGGGATGCTGTTGATTTCGAGTGTGAAACCTTAAAAATCCAGCATACTGTTGTCAAAAATCGCTCGGTCGTTGCAAAAGATACCACGAAGAGCGCAGCAAGCAGACGTACATATCCGCTGCTTCCGGAAGTAAAAGAGCTGCTTCTCAGACTCAAAGCGCAACAGCAGGATAACAGACTGTTGTTTGGTTCAGAGTATGAGGAAAGCGCTTATATCTTTGTCTGGCCTGACGGACACCTCTATCGTCCGGATTACATCACAAGAAGTTTCAAAAAGGTTCTTGCTTATCATGGTTTGCCCGATATGCGATTTCATGATATTCGTCACAGTACTGCCAGCATTCTCTATGATGCCGGATGGGAGCTGAAGGACATCCAGGAATGGCTCGGGCATAGTGATATCGAGACAACCGGCAATATTTACACCCATATCAGTAAGGCAAGAAAAGAGAAAATGGGTAATAACCTGGCAGGTACATTCAGACTGTAAAACGATGCAAAAAAGAGATCATCTCAAAAAAATGAAATGATCTCTGATCGCAATCTGAATTGTTACTGCATATTTCTTGCAGTTTTTTGTCTGAAACACGGAATTTCCATTAGATGGCCATTAGAAAAGCGGCTTTTTCTAATGGCGCATTTCCGGGTTAGAGGCGGGGTATACAAAAAAACAGTGAAAAATCAGTCCAAAACCCCTGAAAACAAAAAGAAAATAGACGAAACGCCCTCGTTACTTGTGCATTTCGTCTATTTCCTGGTCTGAGTGACAGGATTTGAACCTGCGGCCTCTACCACCCCAACTGGCTTTTTGGGGGCAGGAGATCGGCGAAAACCGTCTTTTTTCGCCAAAATCAGTGTTTTTATATCGCTTTTCAGCACTTTTTCGGCTTATATCGTTTGCCCTGCAAAATGTACATGGTACATGAATTTGACCGGTATGTACCGGAACTATGTACCAAAAAATAATGCACTTGGGGTCAAAGAAAGCCTTTACCTAACGGTATTATACCACATAGTATTCATAAAATCAAGTACATTTTTGCCATTTTGAAATTGAGGCCATGATTTACACATTTCGATGCAGAATCAAGGCTAAAGACAACTTTTCGGAAGCATTTTGTCAAGACAAAAATAGGTAAAAATTCGGCTTTTTTCGTATTATTTTCAATAAATATATCAAGTTTATCTTAATGCACATATGAAGATACCCCGATGGAACACCAAAATCGGTTCCCATCGGGGTATCATTGTATATCGTTTCTTTATTCCGGCTTCTTTTCCAATTTCAGCGGATAATCACCGAGATGTTCCATTTTAAAGCCATTTGCCTTGTATGCATTGTA
>JAFYTT010000149.1 GCA_017558715.1 Clostridia bacterium
AGAAACCTCCGCCGCACCCTCAAACTGTTCATAGTCAAGCGCCGCTGTGATCGCCCGCTTAACAAGGGCTCTTGCGGCAGGTGTCAGAGGTTCCTTTTTCTGGTCGTTGCGGGTATAAATCTTATGCTTCATCGCAGTGTCCCTCCGCATCAGTTTTTCTCGAATTTGAATTTGTGTTCGCCGGATTTTGCATAACCTTCGGCTTTTCTTGCCTTTTCCCGGTCATACTTTTCGTAGGCGAGAATGATCTTCTGTACAAGCTTATGACGGACAACGTCGCGCTCGGTGAAGTGATGAATCGCAATGCCTTCAATGCCCGCCAGTACCTTGGACGCTTCCGCAAGACCCGACTTTTTGCCGAACGGCAGGTCAGTCTGCGTGATGTCACCCGTGACGATCGCCTTGGAATTGAAACCGAGACGTGTTAAAAACATCTTCATCTGTTCGGGTGTGGTATTCTGCGCTTCATCGAGAATGATGAACGAATCATCGAGCGTTCGTCCGCGCATATAGGCAAGCGGTGCAATCTCGATCGTTCCGCGCTCCAGATGCTTCTGATACGTTTCCGGACCCAGCATTTCATAAAGCGCATCATACAGCGGACGCAGATACGGATCGATCTTGGTCTGAAGGTCACCCGGCAGGAATCCGAGCTTTTCACCGGCTTCCACGGCAGGTCTTGTCAGAATGATGCGCGAGGTCTCCTTCTGGCGCAGGGCTTTGACCGCCATCGCAACGGCGAGGAAGGTCTTACCCGTACCCGCAGGACCGACACCCAGAATGACGGTGTTTTTTTTGATGGCGTCGACATACTGCATCTGACCGACGGTCTTTGCCTTGATGGGCTTGCCGCGCGTTGTGATGCAGATACAGTCGCCGTCCATGGCCTGCAAATCTTCCGTTTTCTGATCGCCGACCATCGAAATGACATAATCGACATTCTGATCGGTCAGATTGCCGTTCAGCTTGACCATGCGGAGCGCATATTTCAGGGTTTCCGCTGCCTTGGATACAGCATCCGAATCCTCTCCGCGCACCACAACGGCATTACCGCCAGCCGCCATCGTATCTTTGGCAAGAATGGTAACACCGAATGCTTTTTCAATCGGCTTGATATTGGCGTCATACGTACCGAACAGGATGGCGGTCTCCTCCAGCGTATCGGTTAAAATGGATAGTTCTGTCATATACTTTGATGCGTTGGGAATCTCCCACGCAATTCCTTTCTGTAAACGGGAGCATTACGGCTCCGCTTTGATTAGAAATTCCTGCTCGACGGCGATGTTATCGACACAGAATATATACCGCGTCACCACCAGAGCACCGTCCTCCTGCACAAACGTCTCCTCCCGCGATAAAATACGGGCGGCACCAAGCGCGGCTTCTTCGGCATCCAACACGGCATTGGCACGCAATAAGGCTTCTTGTTCGGTCAGGGTTTGGGGAATTCCAATGACGTCGGTTTCGGTCACTTTCCGCAAAGACACAGGAAGCGGAAGACCGTCCGGCAAATAAAAAGACCACTCCGAGGCATCCGAAATCGTCTCATCTGCTATTATACCACAACTCTCCCCATCAATTCCACTCTTTTCGCCGTTTTTGAAAAAAGTTTCCAAAAAAGTTACGATTTCACCCCGAGAAACGAGCGGAAGCTTCACCGAAAAAAGCGGTTTTCCGAACAGACACAGCGTGTATGCCGTACGGCTTTTCCCGGTTGTCTGTACCGAATGGGTGGTCAGCGGCACATGTGTTTCCAAAATCCGTACGGTCTCCGCCATGAATTCTCCGTGCGCACGTCCGGCAACATTGTCGCCTGTTTCCGAGGTATAGACCCCCGATGCCAAAAGCTGTCCGCGCAGAACAAATTCCTCCGCCATCACAACAGGCTGACCGCCGCGTACGGAAAACGACAGAATCCGCCCGTCTGCATCGGCAACCAGATTGGTGCCGACAAGATATCCGTCCTCTCCCTCCGCAAGCTTCGGTTCTTCGCTGCGGTCAGCGGCATGCGACGGACGTACCTCGACCGAGAGGACCGTTCCGTATCGGTTGATCGCAATCCAGCTGATATCCTCCCGTCCGATCAGAAAGCGATTTTCCAGATGTCGGGTATCCATCCCCGGCAGAAACAGTCCCTGTGCGATACCCGCCGCGGCAAGCTCCGTTTGCACCGCCCCGACATCCAGATGATCCCGCACCGCCGTTCCCTGTGCGTTGTCAAGACAGACAACATCCACGCGCCATACAAACAAGGTCGATACGAACCAGATGCCGAACGCCAGCACCGCACCGATAGGAATCCCCGGCCGACGGCGAAAAAACGAAAGCAGACGCGGCAGACCACCCACGGTATCGGAACACGGGATCGGCAAACCGCGCTCGGCTGCCAACAAACGAAGCCGACGCAGATCAC
Organism: Clostridia bacterium; assembly: GCA_017558715.1. Lineage (GTDB taxonomy): Bacteria > Bacillota > Clostridia > Oscillospirales > CAG-272 > RGIG3925. The sequence continues at coordinate 2,414 of JAFYTT010000149.1, forward strand.
GCCGACGCATAACCACGGAAAGCCCTCCGTCCCCCAGACTGTGCACAGCTACAGCACCAATGCCCGCCCGCATAAGCAAGGAAGTATATACCCGCCTCTCACGCGCTGAAAACCGTACCGTTTCCGTCCCGCAAAACCAATCGGGCCATGCCATGATGATTCCTCCTCATCCGATTCCGAATATGCCCATCCCTGTCGCCGCCAATGCACAAAGTACACCGAGCAGCATGCGCTGAATCCAATACTGGCGCATGGAAATGCCAGCTTGTGCCGCCGCATCCGCAATCTGCATTCCGACACACACACCGCCAAATCCGATCACAGCCCCACTGACCGTCAGTGCAATTCGCTTATCCGTCAGACCCTTTGTATACAGCGCCGCCGCATCACAAAGTCCCCCGGTCATCTCCGACATGCCGCCAAGAATACATGCCATATGCACGGGAAACCACTGACAGATAAACGCCCGCAGTACAGAAAATATCACAACACACCCGCAAATCTGCAATATCCGCGGCACTGCTCCCGAGATACACTGTGTCAAAGTCGGAGGTGTTTCATCAGATGCCAAGCGGGTAACCGACGAGACTTCGGTATCTTTGCGAAGAAGGCAGAAAACCCCAGCAAGACAGAACAGGCATTGCAGAAGCCACATCACCCATCCCGGTGCCGCGCATCCCCACAGAGACTGTCCGAAATACCCGATCAGAAATGCAGGAGATGCACCGGTACAGACGCCTAAAAATCGCGCGGCATCTTCTCTGCCGATCCGGCCCTGATTATATAGAGAAAGCACCGTCAGCGCACCGATCGGAAATCCGGCAAGCATCCCGACAACATATGCCGACAGAAGCGCCGCCGAACGCTCTCCCATCCGTCCGCGGCACAACCGTCCCATGATACAACGGATTCCTTCTGCCAGCATCGGAGACAGCACCAGAAACGGAAACAGCGACGGAATCACCGAATACGTGCAAAGCGCAAGACCGCCGCGCACACCCTCCGCTGCCGATGCGGGACTGTACAGAATCAGACCCGCCAGGACAACAGCTGCACAAAACGGGAATGGAATCCGTATCCGATTTCCCCGACTGCATACGGATGTTTTCTTATATACAGCACAAGTTCTGCTCGTCACACGGTAACCCTCCCATCCGCCGCTGCATATACTGCATGCACGGGATTTCCCATTTGCAATTACTATATGCAGGAGCTGATCCGTTTATGGCAAAACGACACACAAAACGAAAAGACAAACCACTGTGCGAAAAACTGATGTCTTTCCTATCCTTTCCCGCCTGTACCCTGTCCGGGGTTCCTTACATCGAGCTGCAGGGTGATGCATCCCTTGCAATCACCGGCTATGAATCGCTGTTACTGTATGAAGATACGACCGTTCTGTTCCGTATGCACGATCCGACAAATCCTCACTTTACCCTGCTTCGTATCACGGGAGCGGGTCTGACACTCTCGGTTCTGCGCGAGGGTTGTTTGTGTATACACGGCCGCATCGACGCGGTCATTCTGCATCCGCGCGATATCGCACCGACATAAAAAAAGACACCCTCCTCAGAAGGTGTCTTTCGTTGTTTTGCTTTGAATTACTGTGCGGGTTCCAGCGTAACGGTATAGAAACCGATGGAATCGACATAGAATGCGCCTTCGCCGTTGGCGATATCGATACGCACATCCTTGAGCGTACCTGCCCAGTCAGCACAGGTATCGGTGTAAATGGTGAGTTCGTTCCACTCATCGGTCGCAGTTTCCTCGGAGTAGCAGAACTCTGCGTAATCCTTGAAGGAAGCTGATTCGTTGTACGCGCTGATGGTATCCGTGGTGAAGAACAGCTGGAATGCATCGGAGGGTGTGCAGTTCAGATATCTGATCTTGATGGCATTGATCGTGGAGCAATCGAGATCAAAGTCGTTCTTGTTGCAGAAAGAGGGGTCACCGCCGGTGCAGATACCGGTGATGCAGCCGTTTTCCAGCTTGAACGCTTTTATCTGCGCATTATTCTTCCAGTTGGATGCTTCGCCATCGAAGAATTCTTCGTAAACAGGCGTGAACACTTCAACCATCGGAGGTTCGGTTTCAACAGGAACGGTGGTAACTTCTTCGGTGGTTACGGGTTCGGTTTCGACAACAGCGTCGGTTGTTGCAGCGTCAACAGCACCGGTCTCCGCAGTGGTTCCTTCATCTCCGCCGCAGGATGCGAGGGTTGCGGTCAGCATCAGAGCTGCCAGCAGAAAGCTGAGTTGCTTTTTCATAATCATAATCCTTCTGTCAAAATATTTCTGTAATCAGAACAGGACAATTCCTGTATTATATATGGATATTGTACTCCATTTTTTCGGATTTGTCAAGGGATAGACGCATATTTCCCGTGAATTTTCGGATTTTTTACACCGATGCGGTCCCCGGCGCTTTCTGATCATCCAGATAGGTAATGGTGCCTGACTTCCAGTTCATCTTGCCCTTCACGCGGACATCGTCGCGGTGATAGAGCTTGGGCGGCATATCGGAGCGATTGCCGATGAACTTGACACGCACAAGACCGGCCAGCGGAATGACCTCATACACAACAGCTTCTCCGTCCGGGGTCTCAACGACGGCATCCATCTTCGGTGTTTTGCGGATTTCCTCTTCATATACATCGTATTCGTAGCGCAGACAGCACATGAGTCTGCCGCAGGTGCCGGAGATCTTTGCAGAGTTGAGCGACAGGTTCTGTTCCTTTGCCATCTTGATGGATACCTGAACAAAATCGGACAGGAAAGAGTGACAGCAGAACGGTCTGCCGCAGACACCGAGTCCGCCCATCAGCTTCGCCTCATCGCGGATACCGATCTGGCGCAGTTCAATGCGCGTACGGAAGATTGATGCCAGATCCTTGACAAGCTCACGGAAGTCCACACGTCCGTCCGCGGTGAAATAGAATAAGAGCTTATTGTTGTCAAACGTATACTCGACATCGATCAGCTTCATATCAATGCCGTGTTCGATGATCTTTTCCTTACAGACAGCAAATGCTTCTTCTCTGCGGCGGTTGTTTTCTTCATAATGCGCACGGTCTTCTTCCGTTGCCATACGGAGAATCTTTTTCAGCGGAGACACGATATCGCTTGCCATGACAATGCGGTTTGCTGTCACAACAAAACCAAATTCAATGCCGCGCGCCGTTTCCACAATGACCTCGTCATTTTCGCGGTAAACAGCGCCGTCCGGGTCAAAGTAGTAGACCTTGCCCGCCGCCTTGAAACGGACACCGACAATCTCAACCGGCGTTTTCGGCGACAGCTCCGGCTCCTGTTCCGATCGGACATCCGCATCGTTATCGTCATCTTCTGTTTCCGCCAATTCCTCCAGCCGTTCTTCGCATATGACCTCATGCACCTGCGCCGCAATTTCATCGCGTTCCGTCACTTCATATTCCACATCAGAGGACGGTACAAATTCTGTTTCCGCAGAATCGGTTTCTTCGGTCGAAGGCATTGTCTGCTCACTGTCATTGCCGCCGCGACGATTTCTGCCGCCGCGTCTGCCCCGACTGCGCTTCTGACGTCCTTCTCTGTTCCCTTGTCCCTCGGATTCCTGTGCGGCACCTTCCGCTGTGCGACCCTCATCCACCACAGCGTCTTCCTGCTCGGAGGTTTCCTCGGTGCTGACATCCGCATTCATCGCGCCGTTGCGGTTTTCCTGCTCGCGCTTTTTGCCGCCGCGATTTCTGCCGCGTCCGCGACGATTTCTGGAACGGGACGAATTACCGCCCTCGCCGTGCATCTCTTCATTCTGTTCGCCCATAGCGGGACGTACTTCGTTTTCTGCCATAATTCTATGATTGCCGCGCCGCCTTGAAACAGGTTCCGCGGACTTCCTTTCTATAGTAAATCGATCGACCGACGAGCCGCATCAGGTTCGCAGTCCGAGTAAAATTCCGGATAACGTCATAATCAGCATACCGACATTCGGATTGGAGGAAAGATCTGCCCGCAGTTCCGATAACGCACGGAAGGTATCCGACAGCGTTTTTGCACTGCATCGCTCCGACAAAATCTGCGGCTGGGCTGCGGTCGGATAAAACAGCAGATGTCCCTCCGTACCGGACGCACATACAGACAAATCACGAACCGCCGTACACAGCGCATCGATCAGCGCACGAAGTCGTTCTCGTGCATCTCCGCCTTCCTTCCTGGCATCCATACGATCCGTAATGTACGCCATCAGCGCCGTTGTTGTCGGTCGTACAGCGGAAGCTCCGCCCCTTTGCGACAGCACCGGACTGTCATTGGTCAACACATCGGAAAATACGATGTCAAGGATTTCTGCCGCGCCTTCATGGGCATCGTACGCAGCATCTGACTTCAGTTCTTTTTTCTGCGCATGGACATACCGCGATGCCCGACCGTAAGAACCGTCTGCCAGTCGGATATACAACCGCAGCGCATCTTCATCGGTTCGTGCAAGCGCTGCCGCATCGCGGTCGTGCTCGGTCAGCAGGCGGAACAGCACATCATCGGAAAACGATTCCATCGTCAGTCTCTGCACACGCGACAATACCGTCGGCAGAAGTGCCG
>JAFYTT010000002.1 GCA_017558715.1 Clostridia bacterium
ATATGCTTCGGTGCCAAAAAACATCAGGAAAATTTCAAAAATTTTCAAAAACCTCTTGACGAAACAGAAAAGATGTGGTATAATATAAATGTTCCGATGAGGAACAACATTCACGTAGAGGTCATGAAAGAATCCGAAGGATTCTTTGAACTTTACGGAGTAAGGTTCTGCAGGCATAGCTCAGTTGGTTAGAGCATCCGCTTGACGTGCGGAAGGTCTAGAGTTCGAGTCTCTCTGCCTGCACCAAGGATCGACAAGTTTCGGCTTGTCGATTTTTTATTTTCCTAAGATTCATATTTGCAAAGAAAACTTCCCTATATCCCTTGCCAAACCACGCATTGTGTGGTAAAATAATAGCAGAATCACAAAGTGAGGTATCACAAATTATGGAACAGGCAAAAATCGACCGCATCAACGAACTTGCAAAGAAAAAGCGCACCGTTGGTCTGACCGACGAGGAGCTTGCAGAACAGAAGGCTCTGCACAAAGAATACATCATCTCTTATCGTGCTTCCCTGCGCGGCATCCTTGACAATACCGTCATCGAACGTCCCGACGGCACACGCGAAGCCCTGAAAAAGAACAATAACTGATCGAATACAGAAAGGAACCTGCTCTATGAACCGCACAAAACGTACCCTTTCCATGCTTCTTGCCCTGCTGACTGTTGCGGCTGTCACAGCATCCTGCGGAAGCGGCTCCGATGTCACCGATACGGCAACAGACAATTCCGCTGACACCACTGCCGCTGTTACCGAAGAAACCAACGAGCGCGAAAAGATCCGCGAGGAAGTCCCCGCAGATGCAAATTATAATGGCTATGAATTCCGCATCCAGTCGCGCGATGCAGACCATCACCACAAGGAACTCACGGCTGACGCGGAAAACGGCGAAACGATCAACGACGCAGTTTATCGCCGCAATACCGCAGTTGAAGAAAAACTGAACATCAAGCTCAAACCGGTCTATGAATCGGAAGCCCCCGAAAACACGCCGCTCGATATCCTCCGTCAATGTATTCTCGCCGGGGATGACTACGTCGATCTGGCGCTGACGCATACCATCTTCGGCGGTCAGGTTGCCGCTGACGGTCTGTTCCGCAACTGGTATGATCTCGAATACTGCGACTTTACAAAACCGTGGTGGAACAAGAATGTTTCCGATGAGCTGACCATCGGCGATCAGTGCTATCTGGCTGTCGGCGATATGTGCATTTCCGCCATCGACTACGCATGGTCCATGGTTTACAACAAGGAGCTTGCCGCAAACTATGACATCGGCGATATTTATCAGATGGTCATCGACGGCAAATGGACCGTGGATGCCTTTACAGAAATGCTCGCCCAGGCCTCGGTCGACCTGAACGGTGACTCGAAATACGACGATCAGGATCAGTACGGCTTTACCACGCACGATAACTCCGCCATCGTCAACTGGATGTTCGCCCTCGGACAGAAGGTCACGCAGATGGACGCCAACGGTCTCCCCGAGCTGGTGCTCAATACCGAGCGCATGGTTTCCATTGTCGAAAAGGTTGACCGCGTTCTGCACGAAGGCAACCAGACCTTCACCGTCACCGATGCCTATACAAAATCGCTGAACACCACCCACGACCTCGGTGTTGCCAATATGTTCGCCGCAGGCAAGACGCTGTTTGCCGCAATGCGTATCTACGTCATCGACAATCTGCGCTCGATGGAGGCAAACTTCGGTATCATTCCGTTCCCCAAATTTGATGAAGCACAGGATACGTATTATACGCACGTCGACGGTCATGCACCGCTGATGGGTGTTCCTGCAACCGTCGTTGACACCGAACGTACAAGCGTCATCATCGAATGTCTGAATGCGGAATCTTACCGAACCTGTGTCCCCGCCATGTACGACATCGTTCTGACAGAAAAGTTCTCCCGCGACGAAATGTCCGTCAAGATGCTCGACCTCATTCTCGACGGCAGAACCCAGAACTTCGGTTATGTCTACGAAGGCTCGACCGGTATGCAGTGGGCGCTCACCAATCTGATGAAGTCCAACTCCACAGACTTTACATCCTACTACAGCAAGCGCGAAAAGCAGGCGGTCAAGTATTATAATCAGATCGTCGAGGCGCATCAGAATATCGAATGATTTTGGAGGTATCTTATGTTTCGCGTCAATAATTTCACCAACAACGATGACATTCGAATCGTCGAATCACTGGGTGCATTTACCGTCGTCGAATACTTGCGAGATCTCAGCGTCCTTCCTGCACAGGCACAAAATGCGTATTTTTGCAATGCGATGAACGTCCGTCGCCGTCAACTGCTTTGCGATGTCAGCAAATCAAATGTCACCCTGCAGAGTGGTGCTATGCAGTGGTCAGTCGGCAATGTCAATGCCACAACCGGTCTCAAAGGGGTCGGTGATCTGTTCAACAAAGCCATCCGAGGCAGTGTTACCGGTGAGTCTGCAATCAAACCGGAATATACCGGTGAAGGTTATCTCGTTACAGAGCCGACCTTCCGCCATCTTCTGCTTCTGAATCTGGATGACTGGAACGGCTCTGTCGTTCTCGATGACGGTCTGTTCCTTGCGTGCGAATCGACACTGCAGCATAAAGCAGTCATGCGTTCCAACATTTCGTCCGCCGTTGCCGGTGGTGAAGGACTGTTCAATCTCGGTATCACCGGAAAAGGCGTGCTCTGTCTGGAATCGCCCAGCCCCAAGGAAGAATTAATCGAGATCGAACTTGTCAACGATGTTCTCAAAGTCGACGGCAACATGGCAATTGCATGGAGCGGTTCTCTTGAATTTACGGTCGAACGCTCCGGCAAAACATTGATCGGTTCCGCAGCTTCCGGCGAGGGTCTTGTCAATGTATACCGCGGTACCGGACGCGTTCTGCTCGCACCGGTCGCTAAAGGATGACACATATCATACAACCTTTTCACACCGTCAAACAGGCCTTTCTGTCTGACGGTGTTTTGCTATTCACTTTTCACAATATCCCCGAACACTTTGTAACATTATCAAAAACACGCCCTTTTTTGCGCAAAATTCCTTGCAGATTCAAGGGTTTCGTGGTATAATAGGAACACAAACAGACATTTGCATCTGTAATACAGGAGGCTGACATGGCAAAAAAGCAGGAAAAACCGAATACCCCGCCGCGTGACGGAAAATTCCATCTCGTCTCCGATTATACCCCGACAGGTGACCAGCCGCAGGCGATCGATCTGCTGTGCGCAGGCATCGAAGCGGGCATGAAAAATCAGACGCTGCTCGGTGTTACGGGCTCGGGCAAAACATTCACGATGGCGAATGTCATTGCGCGTATGAACAAACCGACACTCGTCCTTGCGCATAACAAGACGCTCGCGGCACAGCTCTGCTCGGAATTCCGCGAATTTTTCCCGCATAACGCCGTCGAATACTTTGTTTCCTATTACGAATACTATCAGCCGGAAGCGTACATTCCCGGTAAGGATATGTACATTGAAAAGGATTCGATGATCAATGACGAAATCGATATGCTCCGTCATTCGGCGACATCTTCCCTGCTCGAACGGCGGGATGTCATCATCGTATCATCCGTTTCGTGTATCTACTCCCTCGGTGATCCGCAGGAGTATAAAAATCAGCTTCTCGGCGTCAGACCGGGCTTGCAGATGGAGCGCGACGAGTTCATTGAACGGCTCATCCGCATCAGCTACGACCGCAACGACTTTTCGTTCACGCGTGACAAGTTCCGTGTGCGCGGCGATACGGTCGATGTCTTCCCCGCATCGATGCACGACAAGGCGGTCCGCGTCGAATTTTTCGGTGATGAAATCGACCGCGTATCGCTCATCAATGTCATCACAGGCGAGGTCACAGACAACCTGACCTATTATCCGATCTATCCCGCAACGCACTATGCAACGTCCGACGAAATGCGAGAAAAGGCACTCGGCATGATCGAGGACGAAATGCTCGAACGCATCGAATTTTTCCGTGCGCAGAACAAGCTGCTCGAGGCACAGCGCATCGAGGAACGCACACGGTATGATCTCGAAATGCTCCGCGAAATCGGCTTCTGCTCCGGTGTCGAAAACTATTCCCGTGTCATGAGCGGACGCGATCCCGGTTCAACGCCGTATACGCTGCTCGACTTCTTCCCCGACGATTTTCTGCTGTTCGTCGACGAGTCGCATGTCACCCTGCCGCAGGTACGCGGTATGAGCGGCGGCGACCGTGCAAGAAAAACGAATCTCGTCGATTACGGCTTCCGTCTGCCCTCCGCCTTTGACAACCGACCCCTGTATTTTGAGGAATTTGAGTCAAAGCTCAATCAGACGATTTTCGTCAGCGCAACACCGTCCGATTATGAGAAAACACATTCCGCACAGCAGGTGGAACAGCTCATCCGTCCGACAGGTCTGCTGGATCCCGAAGTTGAGGTGCGTCCGATTGAGGGACAGATCGACGATCTGCTTGGCGAAATTCGTGTCCGCGCCGAAAACGGAGAACGCGTGCTGATTACCACGCTGACCAAGAAAATGGCAGAGGACTTGACCGAATATCTCGAATCCAACCGCGTGCGGGTACGCTATATCCACCACAACGTCGAAACGATTGAGCGTACCGAGATTCTGCGCGATCTGCGGCTTGGCGTGTTTGACGTTCTCGTCGGCATCAACCTGCTCCGCGAGGGTATCGACTTGCCCGAAGTTTCGCTGGTTGCCGTACTCGATGCCGACAAGGAAGGTCTGCTTCGCTCGGAAACATCCCTTGTCCAGACGATCGGTCGTGCCGCACGAAACGCACAGGGTAAGGTCATCCTGTATGCCGACACGATCACCAAATCGATGCGTTATGCGATTGATGAAACGAACCGCCGCCGCGCGATTCAGATGAAATATAATGAAGAAAACGGCATCACACCGCAGACGATCATCAAGCCTGTCCGCGACGTCATCGAGCTTCGCGCCAAGGACGAAATTGCCGCTGCTTCCGGCAGAGGCAAAAAAGCGGGCAAAAAGAAGGATACCGTGCCGGTATCGCAGGCAGAACGCGATGCACTCATCACCGAGCTGACCGCCGAAATGAAGCTCGCCGCCAAGAACCTCGAATTCGAGCGCGCGGCATACCTGCGTGACCGCATCAACGAAATCAAGATGGCATCAGCCACTTCCAAATAAGGAGAAATACCATTGGCATCACAATATCTCACCGTCAAAGGTGTCCGCGTCAATAACTTAAAAAACATCGATTTAACCATTCCGCGCGACAAACTCGTCATCTTCACGGGCATGTCAGGATCGGGCAAATCGTCCCTTGCGTTCGACACCATTTACGCCGAGGGTCACCGCCGCTTTGTCGAGTCATTGTCCTCTTATGCAAGAATGTTCTTAGGGCAGCTTGATAAGCCCGAGCTTGACTCGATTGAGGGTCTGTCCCCCGCCATTTCCATCGACCAGAAAACCACATCGAAAAACCCGCGTTCCACCGTCGG
>JAFYTT010000150.1 GCA_017558715.1 Clostridia bacterium
CCGATGCGGAAATCGCGTGTGTCATGGAAAAGTGCAAAGAACTCGGCGTCAATACCGTTCTGTCCACGGTCTGGGCAGAAGGCGGCAATGGCGGCGTTGCACTTGCGGAAGAAGTCGTTCGTCTCTGTGAGGAAGAAAACAACTTCGCATTCAGCTACGATACTTCCCTCTCCATCCCCGAAAAGATCGAAACGATTGTCAAGCGCGTATACGGCGGTGACGGCATTTCGATTCTCCCCGCCGCAAAGAAGCAGATCGACACGCTCGTTGCCAACGGTTTTGGCGATCTGCCGATCTGTATGGCAAAGACGCAGTATTCCTTCTCCGATGATCCGACCAAGCTCGGCGCACCGGACGGATTTACCGTCACCATCAAGAATGTCCGTGTTTCCGCAGGTGCGGGATTTGTGGTCGTTCTGACCGGTGACATCATGACGATGCCGGGTCTGCCTAAGGTCCCTGCGGCAGAAGCAATCGATGTTACCGAGGACGGTAAGATCGTAGGTCTGTTCTAATTTCTATACAAAGATTTCAGGCTGATGTATCATCACGGTACATCAGCCTGTTTTCTTATTTTGGCGGACAGCACAAAATTTCATCCTGTCCGAATACGTTTTCTCCGCTGTAAACGGTCAGATCGAGATAGTTTACGATATACTTGCAGATATCCCGGTCAGGATCGACATGGATTTCCACCAGATTTTCGCCATCATAGCCGCCGCGGTCATACGGCTCCCAATGGGTTCCGGAAACGGAGGTCAGCGGATTTTTCAAAACCACACGCAGTTCCCCGTCTTCCAGCGCCGCATCAAAGTATTGCAGAAAGACAGGATCACCCATTGCCACAACCAAACCGTCCTGCTCCTTGTCCTCGACAAATACCACGCGGCAGACATTGCCAAGCTCGACATAAATTCGCTTATAGTCAGGCGCATAAAAAGTATTTCCCTTTGTCCTGACTGCGCCGATTTCCGTTTTCTTCTCACCGAACAGCACCCCAATCGGAACAGAAAAAATCTCCGCAAGTGTGGGAAACATCGTAACATCGGGGTATCCGATGCCGCACTCCCATTTACTGACAGACTGCGGCGAAATCCCGATTTTTTCGGCAAGCATGTTCTGTGACCAGCCTTTTTGCTTGCGCAGTTCGGATATAATAATGCAGAACTTTTGCAGATCGTATTGCATACCGTTCATCTCCTCTCGTTCTGCTCTTATTATAGCACAATCCATCGTGTTTGGCAATCACCGCTCAGTTGTTACGGTTTGCTTCTTCGGCATATTCCAGCATACGGTTCTGCAATGCAATAAATCTTGCATCCTCGCGCAGAAAATCGTAGCAAACCCACGAAAAATGCTCCAGAAAACAGTCACAGGTATTGCCTTTATAATTTTTACTGCTGTCACGCGGATCGAATGTCAGACGGTTGACAAGCGGTGTACCGTAATGGATTGGCTCACTGTTTGACTTGTACTCCGTATCCCGGATGCTCCATGCAACGCACTGCTCCAACGCTTCCAGCGTTTTTTCGGCATCCTGAACCTTTGCATATGCCGACGCAATCCCGGAATAAGCCATAGCCATCGACCATGCATGACCGATCAGACAGCCGTCCGGATGCAGAAGCCGAAACAGGTCAATACCAAGCTGATATGCCGCCACTGTTTCCTCGGTGGTAACGCCGTCTTTTGTAATCATTTCGATTGCCGTATATCCGGCAGTTCTCAAAAGCTCCATCAGATACGACTGACACGCCTTGATGCCTTCCTCTCCCTCCAGCACATCGGAACGCAAATCATCACGTGTTGTGTGCAGACTTCCTCCCATCTCGGCGTACTTCAAGGCTTCTTCTTTTTCACCGCGGCTGGAATGCACCTGACAGAGTGTATAGATCGCACCCTCCCGGAGTTTCTGATCGGTCGAATTTTCCAAAATTTTCTCGCCAAGCGCATATATCCGTTTGGCATCCGCATCGGGTGTCGGATAGATACCACGGCTGTGAATTGCACCCATCAGATTTTTCATAATGCGGCTGTCGTTGGGAAATTCCGTATAGGCACGTTCCCAGACGGCGATTTTTTCCTCAACCCGTCCTTCATGCGCAAAACTATCAGCTTCCGCCTGATATGCCTTAAACTTCTCCTCTTTCCGCGCCGCCCCGACATCCAGCAGATCGTCAATCGTCACATCAAAATATGCAGCAATCGCGGGGAGCAGCGTAATGTCGGGATACCCTTCTCCGCGTTCCCATTTTCCGACCGATTGGGACGTGATGCCAAGATGCTGAGCCAGTGCTTCCTGCGTGATGTTCTTTTTCTGCCGCAGGGTACGCAAGGTGTCCTTTAAGCAAATTTCCATATTGTGATACCTCATTTCAAAAAAGTAACCGGCGCCTGTTCTGATACGATTATATCACAAATAGGATGATTGTGCAAGAACCGCAGAGTTTATTTATGGGTGGATTTTACAACGATTGGTTGGATAGAATCATGCGAACTATCACAACGAGGTAAAAGCGCGGCGGGAGCAAGCCCCCGCCCTACGCGTATCAATGCCGCCAGCAGTATGCCGCAGACATTAACGCACCTGTATTTATCATCTTTTTCAGATGACCTTTCCGATTCCCATTGACAAACCGCACAAAATCAGATATAATTTTCTTGATGACAGCGAATACACTCCCGCACAGAAACGGGATGATTATAAAAGAAACGAGGAACTACTCCACATGAAAGAACTGAACCGTGCAGTACAGGTCGCGGTGGAAGAATGGGTCATTCCGACCTATCCGATTCCCGCGGCAGAAGAAATGCCGATGTTTGCCGAAACGAGCAACCATCAGGGCACGACCGGCAATCCGTATCCGATGCGCGTTGTCTCCGCGGCAGACGGCGAACACCGAGAGGACAAGCCGTGGACCGTCATTCGTCTGGAAAACGACTACATTCGCTTAGCCATGATTCCCGCACTCGGCGGCCGCGTCTTTGAAGCCTACGACAAGGTCACGGGATATGATTTTCTGTACCGTCAGCACGTCATCAAGCCCGCGCTGATCGGTGCTTACGGCTCGTGGATTTCCGGCGGTATCGAATTCAACTGGCCCTTCCATCACCGTCCGTCCACGCTGATGCCCGTCGACTACGAAATCGTCCATGAGGAAGACGGCACCGTCATCGTCTGGATGTCCGAGCATGCACCGAACGACCGCACCAAGGGTATGGTCGGTATCGTGCTTCGTCCCGACGCTTCGTATTTTGAAACGCGCGTCTCCGTTGCCAACCGCACGCCGCACAAGCACAACTTCCTCTGGTGGGAAAATGCGGCAGTCGCCGTCCATGAGGGCTACCGTCTTGTCTTCCCGCCGGATGTCACATGGGTACACCATCACAACGATGCCGGTCACACGACATTCCCGATCGCACAGGGTCAGTACGGTGCCGACAACATCACCGAACCCAAGGACATCAGCTGGCACAAGAATTCGCGTCTGGCAACGTCCTACTTTGCCGCACCGTCCAAGTACGACTTCTTCGGCGGCTACGACTATACAAAGGAATGCGGCGTTCTGCATATCGCCAACCACCATATCTCCCCCGGTAAGAAGATGTTCACCTGGGGTTACGGCTCCAACGCGGACAACTGGGAAAAGAAGCTGACCGATTCCGACGGACAGTATGCAGAGCTGATGGCGGGCAGCTATACCGATGACCAGCCCGACTTTACCTGGCTTGCTCCCTATGAAACGAAGACCTTCTCGCAGTTCTGGTACCCGACACAGGGTATCGGCTATACGAGCTTTGCCAATCTCGATGCGGCAGTTGCACTCGACCGCGAAAAGAATGAGATTCGCTTCAATGTCACCTCGGTCTTTGAAAACCTCACTGTCACAGTCACCGGTGCTGACGGACGCGTTCTGCTCTCCGAGGAAGCAAGCATGTCCCCGTCTGCTGTCACATCGTTTACGCTGGACTATCCGGCAGATGAAAAGCTGACCGTGCTTCTCGTCGATGAAGACGGCTACATTCTCCTGTCCTACACCGAAGAATCGCACGACTATATCCACATTCCCAAGGACAACAAGGGTATTCCGAAGCCCGATAAGCTCATCACCCCGTGCGAGCTCGTCAACGCAGGTCAGCACATCGACCAGTACCGCGACCCGCTCTATAAGCCGGATCTCTACTATCTCGAGGCACTCCGCCGCGATCCCGATTATCTGCCCGCACTCAAGGCAATGGGCGAATACTACGCGCGTATTACCCGATTTGAGGAAGCACTGTCGTACCTTGATCGTGCATGGAAGATCGAATGCCGCTACAACCAGAATCCCGAGGACGGTACCGTCGGTTATCTGCGCGGTATCTGTCTGCGCAATCTCGGACGGCTCGATGAAGCATATGATGCGCTCTACCGTGCCGCTTGGTCGAACAACGTCATTTCTCCCGCGATGGCTGCCATTGCCGCCATTGACGGTAAGCGCGGCAACTATGCCGAAATGTATCAGCACGCGACTCAGGCACTCGAAAAGGAAGCACGTCATCCGATCGCGCACGCTTATGCCGCACTGGCGCTTTACAAGCTGGGACTTTCCCGTTCTGCCGCGGATATCTGCCGCCGTGCGCTCGACATCGATCCGCTCAACCATCTGAGCCGTTTCGCACTGGCTGTCGTCACCGGCAAGGGCAAGCAGGCATTCTTTGATTCCCTGCGCTCCGATCCCGCACAGACCGCACTTGACATCGGCTTTGATCTGTGGAACGCAGGCTTTACCGCCGAATGTAAGATTCTCCTCGACGGTGTATTGAAGCTCCGTCCGAACCATGCAATGCTGCACTATACCGCGGCAATGTTATGTGATGAACTCGGTGAATCTGTCCGTGCATCCCGCCACAGAAGTGCCGCGGCAAAGGAATGGATTGTCGATGTCTTCCCGATGCGCGCCGAGGAAATCACCGTGCTCCGTGCCGCACTCGATGCAAAGCCAAAGGACGGTTTTGCGGCATATCTGCTCGGATGTCTTTTGTACAACGCACAGCGGTATGAAGATGCGGCTGATCTGTGGAAGATTTCCATCAAGGAACTGCCGAACTTCTACATTCCGTACCGCAATCTCGCCCTTGCTTACTTCAATCATCTCGGTCGTCCCGCCGATGCACTGCCTTTGATGCGCCGTGCGGTCGAGCTTCATGACGGCGATGCAACGCTGCTCACCGAAATGGCAACAGTCATGCAGAAGCTCGGTACGTCGGGTTACGAAAACGCGGTCTTCTTAGATACGCACAAGCCCGAGATTGTCACTGACCAGATTCAGCTGACCGTCGCACGTGCATTCAACGCCGCAGGACAGTTTGATCGTGCGGAAGCTGCGATGCGCGCCCATACCTTCTCCCCCGGTGAAGGTGCGGAATTCTCGACAGCCGAACCCTATATGTACGCATGCTTCTCCCGCGGACGCGTTGCCATGAAGGAAGGTCGCTTTGAAGACGCCCTCGCATCGTTCCGTGCATCGCAGAAGATGCCCGAAAACCTCAATGTCGGTTTCTGGAACGAAAGCGTCATGATGCCGTACATGTACTATGAAGCGGCGGCTCTCAAGGCACTCGGTAAGACTGACGAAGCCGATGAGATCATCAAGAAGCTCGCCGGCATGAAGGACGTCGGTATGTGGAACATGGGCGGTGAGTTCGTGTACTACTACGCAATGGCTGTCCGTCTTGGCGGTGAGGAAATGCGCGCGCAGAAGATCATGCGTGACGCGATTCTCGGCTGGGAACGTGAGCTTTCCGAGGGCTGTAAGTACCACCGTGTGGTCGGCGGTCTTTACAACTGCTTCGTCGGCAACGGCACGACCAACCGCCTTGCGTCCCTGCACGGTATGCTCGGCTACGGTTCGCTCTATAACGGCGATATCACAGGTGCAATTGCGCATTTTGAAACGTCTCTGGAGCTTTCTCCGTCTGCGAAGATCGCGTTCGAGCTGGAGCTGCTCAAAAAGTAAAAAGTAAATAGAAATCACATAAGGCTGCTGTATTTTGCACCGTGCGAGGGAGAACGCCCTCCGGGAAGCAAAATACAGCAGCCTTTTTCCGAATCGCCATCTTCGTTCCTGAAATTGAAGATGAAAACCGGCACGCTAACTTGGAATTTACTGATCCGATTTAGAAAAGATACCCCACAAAGAAAAGGCAATTCCTGCTGTCAGTAAAACAAAACCGATAATACAAATGGGAATCATCCCCATATTGATTGCAGTTGTCCAATATCTTCCTATCGATGTGTTCCAACTGGTTGTATTTTGAATGTTCAAGCCTGTAATCACAACAGAACAAAGAACCATGAACATTCCCGTGATCTCAAATCCAATCCCTGCAACAATCTTTTTCATACAATACACTCCGTTTGTCAAAATGAAATACAGGAAGACACCAACCTCCCGTGTGCACTATGCCATGTTCAAAGGCGCACACAGCCATCCCCGATGTTCGTATATCCACATCTTTGCGGTTAGCATCACAATTCCGACAGAGGATGTGAGCCGAAGAAAGGCTATGCCTTTCTTCAGGAGTTTCGTAAATCGGAACTCCGTCAGCACGAACGAAAGCGCGCTCTTTGGACACTTTCTCAAAGTGTGGGATTTCTTACCCCTCGATCGGCTCCCCATTCTTATCAAACAACGGCAGCTTCTGCACATACAGAATATCGTCCCGCTTCATGGCATCGCCTTCGGCAAGAATTGCCATTCTGCCCGCAATGATACCGCCGGACTTTTCTACCAGCACTTCGAGCGCATGAAGTGATTCGCCCGTGGAAATGACATCGTCCACGATCAGCACACGCTTGCCGCGCATCTTGTCCATATCGGTCTGATCGAGATACAAGGTCTGCACCCGCGCCGTCGTGATAGACTTGACCTCTGTCTTGATGACGTTCTTCATGTACAGCTTCGGTGCTTTGCGTGCAAGAAGATATTCCTTTGCGCCGCACTGGCGTGCCATTTCGTAAACCAAGGGAATACCTTTGGATTCGGCAGTCAGCAGAAGGTCAAATTCCGGTGCTATTTCAAGCAGCGCTTTCGCCGCGGCAACCGTCAGCTCCACATCACCGAAAATGACAAACGCGCCGATATACAGCTCATCCGTCAGCGCACACAGCGGCAGATCACGCTTGACCCCCGCAACGTCTATGGTATAATATTCTTTCATCTCAAATGTCTCCTTTACATGATGCTTGATGGGATTATTATATCACATTGTCAGCAAAATGAAAAGATGTTTTTGATAATTTGAGAAATAGTTTTGCGATGAATTCAATCAATGATTGAAAAAACAACAAACAATCGATGATTGACTTTCTGACGATGATTTGCTATAATACAATTACACAAAGCGCGATGTGAATACAGAGGAGAGGACTTTTCAAAACAGAGAAAAGCACGGTACACAACATGAAACTGAATCTCGGAACCACAATCCGCGAACTGCGCCGCAAAAATGACCGCACACAGGAGGAGCTTGCCGCTTTGCTCGGTGTCACGGCGCAGGCGGTCAGCCGTTGGGAATCGGGCGGCTGTTATCCCGATATGGAGATGATTCCCGCGATTGCCAATTTGTTTGGCATTTCCATTGATGAACTGTTCGGGTATCAGGGTGAACGGGAAGCAAAAATCGAGGCGATTCTTGCCAAGGTCGATACACTCGACCGTCAGAACATTCTTGAAGATGTGACCAACGATGACTGCATTACCCTGCTCCGCAAAGGGCTGGCAGAGTTTCCCGGCAATGAGCGGCTGATGCATCGGATGGCACAGATGCTGTCGGACACCGGATGGATGCGTCATACGGAATGGCTGTACTATGGAGAGGACGGTCATATTCTGCACCGCTTTGACCATCATAAACAAAACGAATACTGGCTGGAAGCGGCAGCACTCTGGGAATCTCTAATAGATACAGCAAAGGACGATGCCATCCGTTATCAGGCTATTTCCGAATTGCTCATATTATACCGCAACTTCGGCGAATATGACAAGGCTCTTACCCTTGCCGATCGTCTTCCGCCGCTTGAACAGTGCCGTGAAATCGCACGCACCAATGCCATCGACGGTGTCTCACAGGCGAGATATCTCGGAGAAGGACTGCTTGCATTGGCAAATCAGTTTGCCGAACTGACGATGTATGCACTGGTCAACGACATTCACAACTATGAAACCGATCTGCCGATACAAAAGGTCAGGGGACTGATCGCATTGTTTGACTATCTGTGTGACGATGGCAATCTCGGATATTATCACAAAGAAGTGGCGTACTTGTATCTGTATCTTGCACGGCTGGAGTGGGAATTCGGCGACCATGACAACGCATTTGCCGCACTTGACTGCGCCGCAGATCATGCACAAGCATTTGACCGTACCGTGAGAACACCGGATGCCATGTATACAGCATTGCTCGTCAAGCACGTTCCCGTAAATCTGCACAATACACCGCATACCGGAGATATCACACTGTGTTCCACGCTTGCCGCATCCTTCCCGATGTGGTGCAATCCCGATTATTCCAAAGTGGAACAGGAAATGAAAGCCGACGCGCGGTGGGAGATGTGGGAACAGAGATTGCGGGATGCGGCAGAATTTCTCCAACACATGTAGGGGCGATTCATGAATCGCCCGCACATTCCATGCAGAATTGATATAAATAGAAAGATGTTCTATCCATCATCCATTGATCCATGTTCCATTACAAAAAATGAAACGGGCGATTCGTGAATCGCCCCTACAGAAATAAGGAAATATGAAATCTAACAGGGAATACAACGTCACGCTGTACTCCCTGTTTTCCTATTCCTATCAAAATTCTTCTTCTGCCAATACCGACAGGCGGAATGCGCACGGCCATGCAACGAGCCAGTCGTTGAGCTGACCGCGTCTGCCGTGACCAAAGCCCCAGCGGCAATGGAACAGCGCTTCGTTCTGGGAACCTGTGGGACGGACGACATTGTGAACGACCCGTTCACCGTCGCCGATGTACTGCGTGACAGCGCGCCACATCATATCGGCACGGATGCGCCAGTTGGCATCACCCGTCAGGTCGGCAAGCGTGCGCAGATACGGAACGATGATGCCTGCATACATATCAAGGTGATGATGCTGTGCCGATACCGAGGTCAGGCCCTTAACGGTGACGTTATATTCGTGGATTTCGGAATCTTCGCCGTATACCGGGTCATAGTGGAACATCCATGAGGTAAAGTAGTACGCCGCACGCTTGGCATATTCAAGATACTGCGCATCGTGCGTGATCTGATACAGCAAAACACCGCTGATGACGAACGGGAATGAAGTTTCCTTATCGACACAGCAGGTATCGAGCGCACCCGCCGTACAGACAAACTTGTCAAGATCACGCTCCATATAGAACCGCATGGAACGCTTGGCAAGCGAGAGATATTTCTCTTCTCCTGTCACCTCATACAACTTGATGAATGCCGGAATGACGAAACCGCCGATGGAACCGCCCCGATCGATGCAGGTACCGTCCAGCCGCCATTGCTTACCAAAACCGTATTCATCGGAGTAATGTTCGAGGAAGAATTCACAGAACCCTCTCGCCGCATCGAGATACGCCGGCTTGTCAATGCCGATGGTCTGCAAGGTCTGATAGGTGCGGATAAGTTCATATGCGCCGTAACCCATGTTGCAGGTGTCAGCCGTTGCCGCGTCAAGATTTTCATAGTCACGCAGCTGTGCCGCAAGCAGTCCCGATTTCGCCGTACAAAGAGAGACGCGGGTATCGAGAATCTCCAGCGCATCGTCAAGAGAATCCTTATGACCGAAACGGATATAGTCCTCAATCAGCATACGCGAGAACAGGATATTCTGTCCGCACCATGCAAGCTCAAAGCAGCGGTCGCCGCGATACGCAAAACCGCCGTTTCCGTCGGGCAGAAAACCGATGATGAATCCCTTGTTGCCGTTATAATCGGTAATCAGGCTTTTTGCAAACGTGATCGAGTTGTCCCAAAGCGCTTTCTTTGCAGGTTCTTTGATTTCGCTGTTGTCACCGTACAGAGCAAGGGCATCATCCATCACCGCACAAATACCGTAGTTTTCCCAACGCGGCTTGGAAACGGAGAGATATCCGCCGAGTGTCACGGTCTCACCGGGTGCCATCGTGAAGAATGTTTCATAGCCGTCGGCATACTTGTCGCGGTCGCAGTACGTCAGCGGCAGTTCTGCCACAGGATGCGACAGTTCCTGTACAAAATCGCCGTTTTCATCCTTGAAGATCGAGCAGGACGATTCCAGAGAAACGGCATCCTCGGCAGAGGCAAACAGGGCGCACGCGACATCCTTGTTTTCCGTCAGCGTGCATGCGGGAATCGAGACACGGTCATAGCCGAAGACCCAGCGTTGTCCGTCGCGTTCCAGTCCTTTCGGTTCCAGTCCCGCGCCGAATTCGTTGCCGTTGACATTGACGCACGGGATGAGGTACTTTTTGACATCAAATAATGGCTTAATACGCTGCGCAATGCGGACAGAACGTTTCTCGGACGACAGGTTTTTCCATGTTCGGTGCAGATAAAAGAGCGTTTCGGACTTCTGCTCGACCGTCAGCGTGACTTCGTTTTTGTTATCGCGGTACAGGGTATGTCCGTTTTCTTCTGCAAGAAACGGAACGGTGATTTCGCATCCGTTCTCCATGCAGACAGGCTCCAAAAGTGTGCAGACCGCCCCGACAGGTGATTTTGATACCGCAAATATGCCGTTTTGATTGGTAACATAGATGTTCATGTTGTGCTCCTTAATTGAGAGAATGATAAATTACAGCAATGCGGCAAGCTCGTCAAAGGAATTTACGATTTTTCCGTCGAAATCTTCGCCGTCACGGTTAAACAAAATCGGTGTAATACCGAAGGCTTCCGCGGCGCGTAAGTTTTCCACGCTGTTGTCGACAAACAGGCAATCCTCACCGGATACCCCAAGTGCTTTCAAGGTATAAGCATAGATTTCAGGATCAGGTTTACGCAAGCCGATATCCCCGGATACCAATTTCTGTTTGAAATAAGGGTCAAGACGGTGATATTCCGTGATGTATTGGCTCCACTCTGACACATCGGTCGACAGCAGAACAAAGTCGTATTTCTCGAAGAATTGCTCTGCGAACGGACGGAATCCGGGATCAAGCGTCAGATGGTGCTCAATATAATCTTTCATAGTAAACTGCGGATCGTCATATCCGAGTCGGGACAAAAATTCGTCAGAAGATATTTTACCATAACCTGCCTGCGTGAACAGTTTTTCCACACGGAATATATGCGTAATACGATCATATTCGGACTGTGGAAAATGGGCATAGGTATACGGGATGAAATTGCCCTTGCTTTCCTCCAAAATGACCCCATACATGTCAATCAGCAATATTTTTTTCATGATAGTCTCCTCACAGCATCACAATCGTGCCGTCTTCCGTTCTCTTAAACGGCTTTGCACCACCGCCGAGCACCGTGCGCACATAATCCGCTTCATCAATAATCGGATGATCGGTCATCATACCACCAAGCGTTTTCAGCCGACTTGCGGAATGGTTGTCCGAGCCTGCATGGCGGATCAGCTCATAGTTTTCGGTATACTGTGCGGAAAGCTTGTTTTCAAACTCCGAGCGGCAGGCATTGAACACTTCGACACCGTGTACACAGCGCGGGTACAGACGGATGTGATCGATATACGAGGCTTCTCTGAACGGATGCGCATGAATGACCAGCGCGCCATGCTCCATCATCATCGGAAGCAGCTTGCTCTTCGGCATTCCCTCAATTTCCGGGTGCGCAAGATACCACGCTTTATCAAGACCGTAGACAAGAAAATCCGTGCCGCCGTAGGTCATTTCAACACCTGCAAAAACGGAAAGTCCGATTTCGCGTCCAACCTCCAGCGCTTTTTCGTAATCGGAAAAATAGAAGCGGATGCGTTCTTCATACGGCAGAGAACGGTCGACATTGATGTTGCCGTCAATAAAGTGATTGGTGACAAAGATTCCGGCATAACCGATACTCTTATAATACTGAACGGATTCCTCCGGTGTCGCGCCTGCACAGCGGCTGACGGGACATGTGTGCAGATGGGTTTCGTATAAGTACATAATTAATGATCCTTTCCTGTGAGATATGATGGGTTTATTATATCACAGTTCCCACGTTTTGTAAATAGACTCCGCTCTCTTTGTGTCACAACGATTTCGTGACAGAAGAAAAAGAAGTCCCACAAGAGGTTTTCTTGCAGGACCCCACATAGTTTTTTCGTTATGTTTGTTTCTGATCACCGTAAAATGAGAGGAGTTCCTTACGTGGCATCGGTCGGGCAAATACATACCCTTGAATGCGATCAACACCGATATCTGACAGTGTATCCACTTCATCCTGTGTTTCCGCACCCTCCGCAACGACCGTCAGATTCATATCATGAAAAATTTTGGTAAGTACACGGACGGTCGATAAATTTCTGCCGTTCTCGTCCTGATTGCGGATAAAACTCGCATCGATTTTGATCATTTGGAATGGCAGTTGTAACAGACAGTTGAAATTGGAATATCCGACACCGAAATCATCCAGATAGAAACGGATACCCGCATCATTCAATTCATTCATGATACTCTGCGTCTGGCTGAAGTTTTCAAGAATGGTACGTTCCGTAAATTCGATGCATATCTGTCTGCGATCCACACCGGCGTGATCGACCACACCAAGGAAACGCGGAATAAAGCCCTTATCCAGAAGCTGTGTCATGGGAAGGTTGATCGAAACACTGACCTGTGCCATTTCAGGCTCCCGTTTCAGCAGTTGACAAACCTCGTCCAGAACAAACCAGGAAATGGAACGAATCTGACCGGTCTGCTCTGCAATGGGAATAAATTCTGCGGGACTGATCAACGTTCCATTCGGCTCACGCAGTCGGATCAAGGCTTCCATAGAACAAAAACGTCCTGTTCCCAGACATTTGATCGGCTGATACCAAACCTCAAAACCATGAGCGGAGTCGATTGTGCTCAATCGATCGCGAAGATAGCGTTTGCGCTCGAGCTCAACACGGATTTCCCGATCACAGCGGATATAACGAAGATTCATACTGGAACATTTTGCCATGGAATGTTCCATAATCTCATAGATATCCGTAGCCGTCATTTCGCTGCCGTCTGAAATATAGTGTGAAACCAGATAATCAACATCAATATGATATTCGCCAAAACAAATGCCTTGCTCAATATAATCAAGCAGAACTCCACAATGGCGTTCTTCCTCATTCTGACTGACATACGGCAAAACAACGGCAAATGTCGTTCCGTTCATATGGAAGGACAGACCCTCCCATAATTTCCGTTCCAAAGAAAACGCAAACTGATATAAACTTTCATCACCGATCACATGACCGTATTTTTTATTGACAGAACCGAAATTCTTCAGATTGATCAGAAATATATGAAAAGGTTCCTGTTTGGAAATCATATGATCCACATGCTCAAAGAAGCGATATCTGTCATTGAGTTCCGTCAAAGAATGAACACCGGGACGCTGGCTCATAAATGTCATAAAAATGACAACATCAGCAAACGCAATCAGAATAGAGTTCATCATAATTTCGGGGAACATACGCTGTATCAGGATACATACAGGTACAACCGGGAAAATATTGATCAGGACGCGCCGCATCAATCGGTTCGCCGTCTTTTTATTACGGAAATAACAGATCAGAACAAATACCATTTGCAGTAACGTGAAAAAATAACCGATGGCATTTAACGGTCCGCGAATATAGTTCCCCTGATCGTCGAAATAAAACAAAATTCCCGTCCAAAGATTTACAATCACAATCAGCATATATACGCCGAGAATCGATGCAAGCGCAATATTGGCATTTCGCATACAGTGTCGATGATGCGTATGCTCGAGAATTCGGACAAACAAATACCGCGCGATGGCTGATGTTGTTACAACATTCGTCACAAAGTACAGAGAATTGACTGTGATATTGAGCCATTCAGGAACACCTGATGCTGTCAGCAACCAACCGGAGAGCAGATCGACCAGTGCATTCAACGCTGTCATCATCAGAATAATACCAAATACCTTACCGGAAACCGGCATATTCTGATATTTTGTTTTGGTATCCCAGAAGAAAATGAACATGATAATGACCAGACCGATTGCAAAATAATCAGCAATATAAATCATTTCAACATCTCCATATCAGTTATTTTTCAATAGAACAATTCGCGTGGTTTGTGATATTACGTGACACCTTGAATTTCATATACGGTTTACGACAACATGATCTTGATGATCTCCGCATCGGTTTTGCGCATGCCCTCTGCGGCAAGACGACCGACATTGCGGATGGTATTTTCCACACCCTTGCTGACAATGCCGTCACCGCCGAAGAATTGGCTTCCTTCGCGGAACATCTGCATACCGAGAATACCTGCTTCGACCGCCGATGCGATCTTCGCGGCACAGCTTGCTTTTGCACCGTCGCAGATAACGCCGGAATTGATGGCAAGCGCATTGACAACTGTATGCGCAATCTCACGGAATCCGCCGCCGTACAGATAGGTAATCCCAGCCGCCGCACCGCATCCGGCGCTGATGACACCGCAATAGGCGCTAAGCGTACCAATGCCCGTTTTCAGATGAATCGTCACAAGATTGGATACCGCAAGTGCGCGGTAAAGCCGATCCTCTGATACACCAAGCTCTCTTGCATAGATCACGACAGGTACCGATGCGGTAATGCCCTGATTTCCGGAGCCGGAATTGATAACAACGGGCTTTTCGCATCCGCCCATACGAGCATCGGATGCTGCTGCGGCATACGCTTTGGCACGGGTCAGTACATCGTTTTCCCGTGTGGCGAGAATGACCTGTCCGATGCGCGCACCGTAATTGTTTCGCAGACCTTCCTTGGCAATATCCATATTACAGGAGATCTGTCGGTCAAAGATCATTTTGACATCATCAATACAGAGCGTATCCGCAAATTCGACGATGTGCTCCACCGACAGCTGCTCTTTTTCTTCTGCATTCTCGGCTATCGTGACTTCCAGATTACGGCTGTAAACGGTTTCTCCGTCTCGCTGAATACAGACGATATTGGTGTGATCTTCCGCAATCCGACAGCTTGCCGTATGACCGCCGCCGCACAATGTGATATCGATGTCAAAAACCACTCCTGTTTCCGATTCTCTGACAATAAACGAGGCACGTTCCAGATAGTCCGCAATTTGTTTTTGCTGTTCCTCTGTGACCTCGCTGATAACCAAAAGCTGTTTTGCCGGATCACCGGCGATGATACCCGCTGCCGCTGCTGCAGCAAGCCCGCGAAGTCCGCCCGTATTCGGCACAACAACACTTTTTACGTTTTTGATGATATTGGCACTGACACAGATGTCCACCGACTCCGGCAGAACACCGAGTTCTCGTACCGCAGATGCCGCCGCATATGCAACCGCAATCGGCTCCGTACATCCCATTGCCGGTACCAATTCCCGTTCCAGCAAACGCACATAATCATTGTAAATACGCTGTTCCATACACACACCTCAAGTCATTTCTTTCCATCTATTATATCAGAAACCAACAGTTTTTGCAACAGAAACTTTCATTTAGAAACAGATACCGCAGTTATGCATTCTCAAGTTCGGAGCGGAAGATCTCCACAGTCTGTGCAAAAGCATGAATCCGTGTATCATTCACTGTGCTGTCTTCGCGGTAGGTCGGACAGATGTAACCGCCTTCCTCAAACTCGTTCCATGCAAATGTCAGAATATGTCCTGCAAACTTTTCTTTTACATTATTTTTGATATGATCCGCAAATGCCGCTGCACCTTCGGTCAGTTCTGTTTCTGTCGGTGCGGGCGCATAGTTTACATGCAGATAGATCGAGTCACCCTGCGCATTTGTTGTCCAAGGTGTCAAGCGTTCCATGCGCGGCGTGGGATTCCAGCCGACGGTAAACAGCGGAATGATCGGCTTTCCTGTCTGCATGCGGCGAAGATCCTGTTCTATCGCAAAACGGCAAAGCGCGTCATACCGATCAACATCCGTCGGATTGTAAGCAGCATATGCAGAAACGGCATCCGCCAGCGGCAAAACATCAGCAGAAGTAAACATTGGAACGGTAAACGGTGTCGGAATACCGCGTTCCTTGCAAAGCGCATGAACGTGCAGAATCGTTTCCTTCGTATTGCCGTGGTACACATACAGCAGCGGTCGACCGTCGATCTTTTCATAATAGGGCTTTTCAAACGCAGTTACAAGATCCGAAAGATCGTGATCGGTGAACGGATGACCGCTCAAGATGGCGCACATCCCGAGTTTTTCCGTCAATGTGCTTTTCTCGTAAAGATGCCGCGCGTAATTGAGTTCATGCACTCTGTGGCTGCAGTCGATCGGCGATTTCTGTTTATGCAGAAGCGATCCCTCTGTCGGATACCATACAAACGCAAAATAGTCAATGCCCGCATCGATGGCATACTGCAGCTCCTGTTCATATTCTGTAACAGAGCGAAAATGGTAATCGATCCGTTCCTCATCGATGATGTCCGCATAATACGGCACCCAAGTGCGGTATTTCGCCTGTGAAAGTGATCTTGTCTGATAATAGCCAAAGTATGTATCATGGGTGAGCGATGCATCCCAGTTGATAACACCGATGCGGATTTTTTTCATAATGATATTTTCCTCTCTGTCTCTGTCATTGGCTTGGTGTGGATCGACATCGCGTCTCGATTGGAGCATGATTCGTTACTTTTGCGCTTCCGTATTATGGCCAAGCTGATAGAATGCCACTGCAGAAGCCGCCGCAACATTCAGCGAGTCAACACCGTGGTACATTGGAATTTTTACCGTATAATCGCAAGCCGCGATGGTTTCGTCGGAAAGTCCATCGCCCTCTGTCCCCATGATGACGGCAAGACGGGGTTCTTCGGTCAGACGCGGTTCCCTGATGGAAAGCGTATCGTCTTTCAGCGCCATCGCCGCGGTTTTGAATCCAAGGCTTTTGATTTCCTCCAAATCGCCGCTTTCCATAAAGGTCCATTCGATCTGAAAAACGGTACCCATGCTGACTCTGACAGCGCGTCTGTACAGAGGATCGGAGCATCCCGGTGTCAGCAAAACCGCATCCATGCCGAGTGCCGCGGCAGAGCGGATGATTGCTCCCACATTGGTCGGATTCATCACACGGTCAAGAATGACAACTCTGCTCTTGTTTTGGCAGATTTGAGTGACCGTTTTCAGTTTTTTGCGTTTCATGGCACACAGCATACCACGTGTGAGTGCAAAGCCTGTCAACTGTGTCAGAACATCAAATTCCGCGCAGAAGACAGGGATATCACCGATGCGGTCAAGAATCGGTCGGCCCTCACCCTCGATATGTTTTTTCTCCATCAGACACGAAACCGGTTCGTATCCCGCATCCAGTGCCCGCTCGATCACCTTAGGGCTTTCTGCTATAAACATCCCCTTTTCGGGAAATTCGTGATTGTACAGCTGAACCTCGGTCAAGCGAGCATATACATCCAGCTGAGGTGCCAGAAAATCGGTGATCTCGATTAGATGACTCATGTTAATCTCCATTTTATCAAAGGAAAATCCTTGTCGCGTTTTTTGATTGAGCAGATGGAAATTCTGCCCTTCTTTGTGCTTTATTGTACCATAAAAGAGGATATTTTTCAAGCCGATCATATAAATTCCAAGGTTTTTTCACAGAAAAAGAAACCAGCCACCTTGCGGTGACTGGTTCTTTTGTTTGGTTGCGGGGATGGGATTTGAACCTCATGACCTCCGGGTTATGAGCCCGACGAGCTACCAGGCTGCTCTACCCCGCGATATCTCGTAATCACTCTTGATTACGTATATATTATACCACACAAACCCGCGTTTGTCAATAGGTTTTGAAAATTTCTTTCAATATATTAAAAACACAATCCGACAAAAAAACAGATCCCCGTCGCAGGACAGGGATCTGTAACAAGATCAAATTAGTTCTTCGGGATAGCATCCTTGTGGGAGAGGTTCAGTCTGCCCTTTTCGTCGAATTCGATTGCCTTGACGAGCAGTTCATCGCCGACGGTGACAACATCTTCAACCTTTTCGACGCGCTTGTGGTCGAGCTTGGAGATGTGAACGAGACCTTCGCACTTCGGAGCGATTTCAACGAAGACACCGAAGGACATCAGGCGGGTAACCTTACCCTTGTAGATCGCACCGATGACGGGTTCGAAAACGATCTCGTCGATCATAGCACGAGCAGCCTTGATGGCGTTCTTGTCGATTGCGGAGATGAAGATCGTACCGTCTTCTTCGATGTCAACCTTTGCGCCGGATTCAGCGACGATCTTCTGGATGACCTTACCGCCGGTACCGATGACTTCGCGGATCTTGTCGACCTTGATCTTCATGGATTCCATCTTCGGAGCGAAGTCGGAAACTTCTGCACGGGGCGCTTCGATTGCCTTGAGCATGACTTCATCGATGATGTAGTCACGACCCTTGTGGGTCACTTCGAATGCTTCGCGGATGATTTCGGGGGTCAGACCGTCAATCTTGAGGTCCATCTGGATTGCGGTGATACCCTTATGCGTACCTGCAACCTTGAAGTCCATATCGCCGTAGAAGTCTTCCAGACCCTGGATATCGATCATCGTCATGAAGGAACCGTCTTCTTCGGTGATCAGACCGCAGGAGATACCCGCAACGGGAGCCTTGATCGGAACACCTGCATCCATCAGAGCGAGCGTGGAGCCGCAGATGGATGCCTGAGAAGTAGAACCGTTGGAGGAAACGACTTCGGAAACGAGACGGATCGCATAGGGGAATTCTTCAACAGAAGGAAGGACAGGAACGAGAGCGCGTTCTGCGAGTGCACCGTGACCGATTTCGCGGCGTCCGGGGCTGCGGGAAGCCTTTGCTTCACCGGTAGAGTAGCCGGGCATGTTGTAGTGGTGCATGTAGCGCTTGGATTCTTCTTCGTCGATGCCGTCGAGCAGCTGAACGTCGGACATAGAGCCGAGCGTTGCACAGGTCAGAACCTGGGTCTGACCACGGGTGAACAGACCGGTACCGTGGACGCGGGGCAGAAGACCGACTTCTGCTGCGAGCGGACGCATCTGATCCATGCGGCGACCGTCAACACGCTTCTTGTCGACGAGGAGCCAGCGGCGGACGATCTTCTTCTGAATCTTATAGATCAGTTCTTCGTAAATGGTTTCGATTTCAGGATATTCTTCGGAGAACTGTGCGAAGATTGCATCGCGGATGGGAGCCATACGAGCATCACGGACGTTCTTGTCGTCGGTGTCGAGCGCTTCCATGACATCCTTTTCGCAGAATGCAAAGACCTTTTCAAACATATCGTGGTCGAGCTCACCGGATTCGTAGGTGAACTTTTCCTTGCCGATTGCACCGACAATCGCATCGATGAATGCGCAGAGCTTCTTGATTTCTTCATGAGCGAGCATGATCGCATCGAACATGTCGTCGTCGGAAACTTCCTTTGCGCCTGCTTCGATCATAACGACCTTTTCCTTGGAGCCTGCAACCGTCAGTTCGAGGATGGACTTTTCGCGCTGCTCGGAGGTCGGGTTGATGATGAATTCACCGTCAACCATACCGACGAAAACGCCTGCAATCGGACCGTTCCACGGAATATCGGAGATGGACAGCGCGATGGACGCACCGATCATACCGGTGATTTCGGGGCTGCAGTCGTTGTCAACGCTCATAACGGTGAGAGAGAGGTTGACGTCGTTGCGCAGATCCTTGGGGAACAGGGGACGAATCGGACGGTCGATGACACGGGAGGTCAGGATCGCCTTTTCGGACGGCTTGCCTTCACGGCGCAGATAACCGCCGGGAATACGGCCGACAGAGTACATTCTCTCTTCGAAGTCAACAGACAGCGGCAGGAAATCGATGCCGTCTCTGGGATGTGCGCTTGCGGTAGCACAGGCGAGGATAACGGTGTCGCCGTAGTGGATCATACAGGAACCGTTTGCCAGTCCTGCAACCTTACCGGTTTCGACCCACAGAGGTCTGCCGGCAAGCTCGGTTTCAAAAACCTTGTAATTCTCAAACATGGATAAATACCTCCGTTTATAATATATTTGCGGTGCATTTTTCCGTGTTTAGAAGTTAACGGCATGTCAAAATACGATGGTTTGGCACACGGTTAACTGCTATACACAGACAGCACCGTCGGTTACATGGGGATGCTATGACACGGAAACGGTCGGAACTCTATGAAAAAAGCTCCGACCGATGATTCCGGTACCATACGTGACGCAAAAAACTGTTTAGAAAGATTACTTTCTCAGACCCAGCTTTTCGATGATTGCACGGTAGCGATTGATGTCCTTCTTCTGCAGGTAGCCCAGAAGGTTTCTTCTGTGACCGACCATCTTCAGCATACCGCGGCGGGAGTGGTGATCCTTGGGGTTCTTCTTGAAGTGTTCGTTCAGTTCATTGATACGAGCGGTCAGAATCGCGATCTGTACTTCGGGGGAACCGGTGTCGGATTCGTGGGTCTTGTTGGCAGCGATGACTGCCTGCTTGGTTTCCTGGTTGATCATGGTTGTTTCACCTTTCAAAATTGTATTTCCCAAAACGCAGCACACGGCAGGTGAATGACCGCGGAAATCGCGGCTCTTTGACCCGTATACCGGGGATTGGGATTTCGCGGTATATGCAAATTCTACTCGCATATCCTTTGATATTATACCACAATTTCTGCACGTTGTAAATAGGTTTTTCAAATTTCTGTGACAAATAACAGCGAAACACACTCGATGACTTTGGATTTTTTGCACAAAACACAGATAAGTTTTTTGGTAACACCGACGAAGTTCTTCTGACAATTCCTTTATGCATGGGGATTTCTTGACAGAGATACATGGATATGCTATAATAACAAATGAAGTAAAACAGATATCAAAGGATTGCAGAAAGGAGATTTTTAAATGCTTTTCAAACGGTGTGTAGTGTTGTTTCTGCTGACATCGCTGTTATTCTGCGGCTGCAGCGGCAGCTCCGGCGGTGTTTCTCCCTCTGATATTTCCATTGCTGTACCTGGCTGTATAACAGATGATATCGGTTCCGATTCTGTCCCTTCTGCCGAGATCACAACTGCCGTGTCCTCGGTTTCTTTGCCCGAACTCAATATCCGATATGAAAAACAGTATAACGTAACCAAAATCGCAACGACCTCATATTCCAAATATCAATACCAATATCAGGATAAATTCTATCAAACCTCGTTCAGTCGTGAGGATGGAGAACGCCGCGTTTGTCTGACTTCGTGGAATGCCAACGGCAGTGTTGCGGACGTTGTGTATTATCCCGATCCAGATCCAGATGGATGGAATCCTCCGTACTATATTTTTCCGTTATCCGATGGGCGGACATTGATGGTTCATGAGGCTCGTATATGGGATCAAAACAAAGAGAACAGTTACTTCGATCTCAAAATCACGCTCCTCTCCGCCGATCATACTGTCGTAAATCAAACCATTGTTCAGAACGATACGCACCAAATTGCATCTTACATGAAACATGCCCCCTGTGTCCTGTACGAGAATACAGACAACACATTTTCGCTGGTATTTGCTGTAAGATATTCCGGCTCATATAACAATTTCTATGTGTACGACGAAACACTGACCGAGGTACATAGAATACAAATTCCGGATGATGTCTCTCCCCAAACAATCAACTGCATCGATGAAAAGACTTACCGTGTCGGTTGGTTCGTAGATAAGCTGATCAAAATCAATACCGAATCCGGCATCACACGCCCCCACGGCGGTTTTCGTCTGCCCGCTTCCATGCTTGACGCTGTTGTCTGCGGTGAATACACCGATCAGATTTATTTCAGGGCAGATGACGGTTTGTATCGGTATCGGGATGACGGACAGCCGAAGATGCTGATCGAATGGAGCAAATCCCCGTTTTCCATTGCTTATATGCGTGAGAACGGCAGCTCCATCCACATCATCGACGATACTCATTTCTTTATCGAATCGCAGGCAAAATCAAGTGAGGGCACCTCGACCGGTGTGTTCCATGTGGAGGTCATCGAGGTTCCCGTTGTCGAAAAACCGACACTCAGGCTTGCGTATATCGGTTTCGCCCCATCCGGATGGCTCAATGATATGATCTATTTCTTCAATCAGCAGAACACGGAGTATCACATCGAGCTGCAGCAGCACCTGTGCCAATCAAGTGATGAGCAGCAGAATGTGTTCAACGAACTGCTGCTTACCGAGCCGAGACCCGATATCTTTTTCAGTGAGAGAAGGGACTATTTTTCTGTACATAACGGCAAAAATATCTATCTTGACGTATCACCTGTTACCGAGGATACCGTGTTTGGCTGTATCTATGATATCCACGGTGAAAACGGTGCCTTGTATCAGCTGCCGCTTTCCATGACTGCCGCACTCCTTGTCAGTCCGAGCAACATTGAGAACGGTGCTCTGACATGGGAGGAACTGGACAAGCTCGTGAATACATCGAATGACAGAAATACTCTGACCTCGGATCCGGATCTTGATATCAAGATTTATCAAAACACGCTGATGCAGTTTGTAGACCGTCAGAACAAAACGACATCCTTTGATACCGATGCCTTCGCCACTGCTATCTCCGTCCTGCAAAAGCTTGACGGGGTGACCGATCCCACTGCTGGAGAACTGGTATATCAATTCGGACATCCCTGCATCACAAACGGTATGCTGCCGCTCCGCATTGCCGACGGCGGTATCAAGCTCTTTTCCTTCTATTTTGACACCATTCGTACATATGGCGCAATGCGACTGATCTTCGGTGACACACCGTATACACTCTGCGGTTATCCGACCGTCGACGGTACACTGAGTGCAAGAATCTGCGGGGAGTCCTATCTCTCCGTTTCCGCAGATACGGCATATCCCGACGGTGCACTTGCATTTGTTTCCTATTTGCTCTCGGATGAAGTACAGACCGATTCCGCCCTGACCGACTATGCACTGCCTGTCACCCCCTCTGCCATGCAGGCAATGCTCGATCTACACCGCTGGCAGTATTATGACAAGCAGCTCGCGCGGGATCTGACAGAATCCCCTGATACGCAAACGCTGTTCCTTTCATGGCACGGCACAACCCCGGAATTTGATCCGGGATACGGCAATTCAAACCAAGACGGAA
Source organism: Clostridia bacterium (assembly GCA_017558715.1). Taxonomy (GTDB): domain Bacteria; phylum Bacillota; class Clostridia; order Oscillospirales; family CAG-272; genus RGIG3925. Next base: position 23,228 of record JAFYTT010000150.1, read on the forward strand.
CACCGGGCGATAAAGCGGCTGAGCTTTTCCATGTCATGACCTTTACCGAAGAGGAAGACCGCCGTATCATGGACTTTTTCAATAATGTCACGACCTATATCGCCACCGATGATACCGTGGAAAGGATTGCTAACGAGGAACTGTCATTCTGGCAGGGCAACGCAAGAACACTCACCGAAACCGCAAAGATCATCGACTCCCGCGTCTGGATTTACCTAAACGAATAAACGCAATCACATCCCGCATGACACATATCGTGCCGGGATGTGATACTTTTTTGTCAAAATCCACGAATTTACAGAAAAGACTTGATTTTCGCGTGCAAAGGGGTTATAATAATGAATATCAGCAATGAAAGGAATGATCAATACAATGGCTGAAAATTGTACCCATGATTGCTCTACCTGTAGTGCCAACTGCTCGAGCCGCAAGCCCGAAAGTCTGCTGGCACCTGCAAACAAGGGCTCCAATGTCAAAAAAGTCATCGGCATCGTATCCGGTAAGGGCGGTGTCGGTAAGTCCATGGTCACCTCGCTCATGACGGTTCAGATGAATCGCCGC
>JAFYTT010000151.1 GCA_017558715.1 Clostridia bacterium
CGGTAATTGCCGTTGGCATCGGAGAAGACGCGCGGGTCAAGGAGCGCATGGTACATCGTCGTATAGAAGATCGTCATCGTTTCCGCATCCGCACCCTCGCAGGAGATCACGGACAGCGCTTCATCCCATGCGGCTTTGCAGGTTTCGCGCATCTCATCAAACGAAATGCCGTCAGCCTCCCGCAGGAAGTTGTCGTATGCACCCTCGGCATTGATATAGGAAATACCGATCTTGACGGTGATTTCTCGTGTTTCTGCGTTGTTCGGATAATCGGCGTAGAACCAAAGTTCCTCGCCTTCATAGCGATCAGCGCGGACATCGGTCGGCTTGCCGCAGTTCCAGACTCCGAAGTCCTCTGCATCGGCAGACGCTTCCAGGTAAAAGTACAGATCGTAGTCAACACCGCCCGCACCGCGACCGAAGCCGCCGTGGCTGTGCGGACAATGGATTACACCGCGCAGGGTATGACGGTTGACGATTTCCAGTTCCTGCAGAGGGGAACGACCCGCAATGCGGCGGGAGAGATTGATCTGCAAACGGCGGTTTCCGAACTGGGGATACGTCACGCGGAGCATGCCTGTGTGCAGCGATGCGGTGGTTTCCGCGCGGATGCCGTAGGTGTCGAGCGTCACGGCGTAGTAGCCTGCTTCCGTGATCTCGGTATCGTGCGAAAAGTCGGACTCATAACCGCGGTCATCGCGTGTGGTCAGCGCATCGCGGTAGGTCGAGGAGCAAAGGTTGAGCGGACCTGTGGTCGGCATGATCTGCAGATTGCCAAGATCGCCGTACCAACCAACCCCGGACATATGGTTGACGGAGAATCCGTCGATCGTCGTGTGGTGATAGCTATAGCCGGAGCCGTTGTCGCCGCCCTCGAACGTGTCGGGACCGAGCTGTACCATGCCGAACGGATAAACGGCGCACGGATGTGTTTTACCGCCGCCGTGGATGCTGGTCGCGGTCATATCGCCGATAGTACCGATGCTGGTTTTTACATATTGACTGAGCGATTTCATGAAGTTCTCCTTTGGTTTTCTGTGAATGGTGAGAGAAAACAACCATGTTTTTCTGCAATCAGTATAACAAAAACATCGGAAAATGTCAACACTGCCAATGAAATATCTCCCTGTAAATCGCTGATTTTGAGGATGGGCTGAAAATTAACGAAAACTGCTGCGTTGATCAACCGTCGATTCCTCAGCGGTACTTGACAAAACCCGATGGGTTGTGTATACTATTGATATGTACGGAAACGTGTTTCGGATTCTGTACCGGAACATATATAAACAAGGTTTTATCCAATGACAACCGTATTGATATCACAGATTAAGAAAGGGTCAGGACTATGAAAAAAATCGTTATCATCGGTGCCGGCAGTTTTAACTTTACCCGCGTTATTGCCCGTGATATTCTCTCGTTTCCTGCGCTGTCCGATTCCAAGCTCGTCCTTGTGGATATTCCCGAGGGTGAAAAATATATGGTTTCCTCCCATAAGATCATTCAGAAGATCATCGATCAGGGCGGTTATGCCGCGACGGTGGAATCCACCTTTGACCGTCGTGCGGCACTTGAGGGGGCGGATTGTGTAATCATTACGATCCGCAATGATCTGACCATTGCATCCTGGGCAAAGGATCTGGAGATCCCGAAGAAATACGGTGTCGATGTTACCGTCGGAGATACTCGCGGTCCGTCCGGCATCTTCCGTTTTATGCGCAGTGTTCCCGCGCTGAAAGCCATTTCAGAGGATATTCTCGCATTGTGTCCCGGGGCGCTGGTTCTGAATTATACCAACCCGATGTGCATGGTTACGGGTTATATGCGAAAGCTCGGTGTCGAGGTAATCGGTCTTTGCCATTCCGTACAGAGTACCGCTGCCATGCTTGCACGCTGGATCGGTGCGGACAGGGGAGATGTTACCTATAAGTGCTTTGGTGTGAATCACCAGGCGTTCTATACCGAATTCAAGGTAAACGGAGAGGATGCATATCCTGCCATTTTCAAAGCGGCGGAAGACCCCAAAATCTACAAAGAGGAAGCCGTTCGTATTGAAATGATGCGCGGACTCGGTTATTTTGTCACGGAATCCTCCAACCACAATTCCGAATACTGTGCATGGTTCCGTAAGCGCGGAGATCTGATCGATCGTTATGCCCCTGGCAGCTACGGTTACTCTATCCGTGTCATCACAGACCGCAACAATACCCGTGACGCCGAAATGGAACGGATTCTTGCGCTGGATACCATTTCCCTTGCGCGCGGCGAAGAATATGCCGCATACATCATCAATGCGGTTCTGGGTGACGGTACGATGTTTGAGTTCAACGGCAATGTGCCGAACACCGGGCTTATCACGAACCTTCCCGAAGGCGCGATTGTCGAGGTACCGATCATTTCGTCCAAAATGGGTCTGCGTCCCGTATATTGCGGTGATCTGCCCCGTCAGATCGCGGCACTCAATTATACCACCGCACAGTGCGAATCGCTTGCCGTGGAGGGTCTGATGGCGGCGGATAAAGAAATGATCTACCATGCCATCGTCAACGATCCGCTGACGGCTGCGGTTTGCTCTTTCGAGGAAATCCGTCAGATGACAGAGGAGTTGTTTGAAGCAAACAAAGACACGCTTCCGATGTTTCAATGAATGACAAAATCAAAAAGTGCTTGTCGCTTTCCGGGCGGCAGGCACTTTTCTGTTATGTTATGTGTTTCCCAAAAGAAGTTTCTGAACGGTGTAATATGCCGATTTCGGTTCACCGGGAGAGTAATCGGGATTGGTATTGACGATGCCGAAATGCGCCTCACCGCTCCATGTACCGTCGGTTTCGATATTCGGCTGATCCATCAGCTCATAAATGATCACGCCGAGCATGCGGTCAGACTCATACGAATCCATGATCGTGAGGAATCTGTGCAGCCATTCAGCCTGTTCCTCTTCCGTATAGGGACCGTCGTTGGCAGGGTAGTTGCATTCCGCAACCATGAAATCATATCCCGGATAGCGTGCGGCCATGCTGTCAAAAAACAGTGCATGATCCCAAAGGTCGATTTCGTAGATATCAAAGGCGATGATATCCCAGGAAAGTCCTGCTTCGATATACCAATCAAGCATGGGATAATGACGGGATCCGATGTTGACAACCAGCTTGGCATCGGGTGCGGTTTCACGGAATGCGCCAATTGCCGCTTTCATTTTTTCGATACAGATTTTGACCCGCTCGGGATTGTAATACCCTGTGGACATTCCTGTCCAGTCACTGCTGTCGTAGAAGGTATTCTCATCGGTCTGTGCGCACCAAATGTCGGTTTCATTGAAGATCTGGAAATAGTCAACACAGTCGGAAAGCTGTTCTGCTGTAAAAACCATGCGGTCACGGATTTCCGCAGCACTTCCGTGCAGATCGTCGAGCGCAAGCATGACTTTCATTCCGTGGCTGTGGCATGAATCAATGATGCTTCTGATGTAGCTTACCATTGCCGGAGTTGTGGGATTGTAATTGATGCGGTAGATGCTGCATCCAAGTTCGGCGGCAAGGCGGATATATGTTTCTGTATAGGCATCCCCGTAGGCACGGTATCCCTTGTGGTGGGCATTGATGCCGATCAGGCGATTTTTGCAGCGAAGGCTCATAATCGTTTCTCCTTTATTCATTGCGGATGTTTCGACAGTTCACGGATGACCTATACATATTATATCACCAAGCACATGAAAAATCAATGCGTATTTCACATTTGCCTCGAAAATCAGATTTTTTATTGTGATTCCGAAAAATTTCTCTGAAATTCTTGCCAAAACCCGCGATCTGTGATATCATGTATATGATCGTAATATTTGCTGTGTACAAGTTCCAGGGGAGATCATCGGTGTGCAGGGATAACCGCGGAATGCTGATGACCGATTACCGTCAGATGGGAAATTTGCCAGAATACGAAAAAGCAAGCGGAAACCGAACAAACAACGGCTTTCCGAAATTATTACATAAATGGAGACGATTCTTATGAAAACATTTGCGTTTGAGATCGAACCGTTCGGTCGCGCGTTCGTGGAAAACAGAAGGAAAACCATGGAAGAGCGCATCGGTGCGGGCATGAAGGAAGCGGCGAAGTTTCTGCCGATTGCCTTCCCCGAAAACTGCATGCTGCCGATGATCGGTACCTGTCCTGTCAATGGGGCATTCCAGTACCGTTTCGGTGAGGGTGTCATCATGGACGGAGGCAGTTACGACCGCCTTGTAAAGGAATATCCAGAACACGCCGAGGATCTTGCCGCCATCCGTGCGGAGCTGCATCCGCTCTGCTTCGGTGTGCGCTCCGACCGCGCAAAGACCGAGGTCGATAAGCGTCTGCGTGCTTCGATGGCGTGCTGGGGCGGTGACTGGGGCGGACACTCCAATCCCGACTACGACCGCTATCTGCACATGGGAACGAACGGTATCCGTGCGCTGATTGAGGAGTGCCGTGCAAAGAATCCCGGCAAGGACGGCTTCTATAACGGCTGTCTGGATGCCATGGATGCGCTCGATATTGTCGGCGGCAGAATCCGCACTATAGCAGAAGAAAACGCGAAAACCGATGCAGAGAGAAGTGCTGAATGGACACGTATCGCAGAGACCTTTGCACGTGTCCCGATGGAACCGGCATATGATATGTATTCCGCGACCATGATGTTCTGGATGCTGTTCACAATGGATGGTGTCGACTCTCCCGGTCGCTATGATCAGTTTATGATCGACTATTACAACGCAAGCACACCCGAGGAAAGCCGCGAAATGGTTTACAGATTCTTAGAAGCCATGCACAACGTGCGCGGCTGGAATGTCTGTATTTCCGGTTCGGACGAGCACTGGAACGATGAAACCAACGCACTTTCCTATCTGGTGCTGGAACTTGTCACAAAAATGGGATACCAGACCCCGAACCTGACGATGCGTGTTCACAGAAACACCCCCGAAGCGCTTTGGCGTGCGGCGGCAGAATGTATTGCGACGGGCATCGGTCTTCCCGCCATTTATAACGACGAGGTTGTCTGCACGGCACTGGAAGCAATCGGCATTACGCCAGAGGACAGCCACGACTACTGCATGAACGGCTGCAACCAGATCGACATCATGGGCAAGTCGC
>JAFYTT010000152.1 GCA_017558715.1 Clostridia bacterium
CGTCATCTTTTCCTGCGCGGCGATGGCGTTGTAGACCTCCTCACGCCGCTTGTCAAGGGAGCGCAGATAGTCCAGCCGCTCGGACAGCGTACGCAGAACCGTGTCGTCAAGGGAGCCTGTCACCTCTTTGCGGTAACGCGCGATAAACGGAACCGTGCTGCCCTCGTCCAGCAGTGCAACGGTTCGCTCGACCTGTTCTTTTTTTAAGTTGAGTTCTTGGGCGAGTTGAAGAATGATATCCATGGGAATCCTTTCGGTAAATGAGAAATTAGAAATGAGAAATGAGAAATTGAAGAAACAGTCGCTTCAATGACATTTGCAATCGCTGTGCGTCGGAATATACAGCGCGAAAAGGGAACGGTTCTGCTCCTTCGCGAAATTCCACGCAAAATTGCGTCGCCGACACTGCGTGCGGCTGGAATTTCAGCTGCCACACAACATTTTTGCTCCCTAAAAGGAAGACGCTAACCATCCCATCTGCACTTTGCCATGTTCAAAGGAGCACAAAGCCGCAGAGCGATGTTCGCAGTACCGCATTTTTGCGGATAGCATGATAATGCCGCCAGAGGAGTGAGCTCCTATTGATGCCTTGCTTTTGTACCTTATCGCTTTCTGAATGGCATCAATCTAGAGCGAGCGAAAGTGCGCTCTTTGGTTACTTTCTCTCGCACGGGAGAGAAAGTAACACGTTCCCCTGTGCGTGGGATAAGGTTTTCTTACGCACAACCCTTGTGCGTGGGAAATCATTTGTTTCTCTGCCGCACGGCTTCATAAAACATCACCGTCGCCGCGCATCCGACGTTAAACGACGACGCATACGAGCCCTCGACCATCGGAATCTTGACATACGTGTCGCAGATCTCCCGATAGCGGCGATTCAGTCCGTCCGTTTCGTTGCCGATGAAGAACATGGTGGGCTTCGTCATGTCCGCGTCGTAGATCATGTTGTCCGTGTGCGCGGTCGTGCCGATGAGTGAAATATCGGGATAGCGCGCGCGGAGTTTTGCGATCAGCGTGTCAACCTCCTCGCCCGAGGACAGGCGGATGACCGGCAGATTGAAGAACGAGCCCATCGTCGAGATGACAACATCGGGATCGTAGAGGTCAACGGCGTGACCCGTCAGAATGAGCGCTTCCACACCGAGTGCATCGGCGGAGCGGATGATCGTACCGAGATTGCCGCGGTTGGACGGACGGTCAAACAGTGCAATCACAGGATTGTCGGAAAGGGAAGTGATCACCGCGTCCATGTCGTCCTCGCGCATTTTGAGAATCGCCATCAGCTCCGATGTGTCCTCCTTGCCCGATAACTCTGCCATCAGCGCGTCCGTCAGGGCGTAGTTAATCTCCGTCGGGACATTGGCGAGCATTTCCCGCGCCCAGTCCGACAGCCGTCCTTCAAAGGAGTAGAGGAAGGATTCAAACACCCATCCCTCCGCACGTGCCTTGTTCAGCGACCGCACGCCCTCGACGAGAAACGCCCCGTAGCGATATCGCTTGTTGCGGTTGGTGAGCAGCACCTCAAACCGCTGGAACTCTGCGTTTTTTGTTGTGATTTTTTGTGTTTTCGGCATATGTAATCCTTTCGTTTCTGCGCGTTTTTTGAAAATACCGCGTAGGGCGGGGGCTTGCTCCCGCCGCATATCATATTTGATGGCGGAAAAGATAGAAAAATTGTTTCCCTTGATTTGATGTAAAAATTGTTATGTTGTGATTCCACAACGGCGGGAGGCAATCCGAGGCAGGTATGCCTCACGCCCTACGCGCATCTTGGGAACATCAGCGAATTATGAATCACTCCGCACACTTCTTAAGCCGTGTCTCTTCCTCCTCCGTCAGATACCGCCATTCACCCGGTTGCAGATTCGGGTCAAGGTCGATGCCGCAGAAGGACACACGCGCAAGCGAGGTGATCTGATTGTGTACCGCCTCCATCATGCGCTTGATCTGGTGGTATTTGCCCTCGGTGAGCACAATTTCGCCGCCAAGACGGTTCTCGTCTGCAATGACGCGGCAGGGCGCGGTCTTCCATTCCTCGGCATAGCTGTCGGCAGACAGAACAACACCGCCCTCCAGCGTTTTCACATCGTCCTCGGACAGCGGAAACTTCACCGTGAAGTGATAGACCTTCTCCGCATGACGCTTGGGCGCAAGAACCCGGTGGGAGAGCACCCCGTCCGAGGTCAGCAGCACAAACCCCGTCGTGTTCTTGTCAAGGCGACCGCACGGAAAGAGACTTTGCCGCCGCAGATGTTCCGGCAGTAAATCCAGCACCGTGCGTTCCCCGGGATCGTCCGTTGCCGATACGACACCCTGCGGCTTGTGCATCATGATATATGTAAATTCGCGGTATACGACAGGCGCACCGTCCAGCGTGATGATTTGCGACGGTTCAATCTGCATATCCGCTTTTGCGGCAGGCAGACCGTCCACGAAGATCCTCCCGCGCTTGACCGCCTGCGCACATTCCTTGCGGGAAAGAACGCCCGCCGCGGTCATGTATTTATCGAGTCTCAATAAGATCAGTCCTTTCGGAAAGAATAAAGCAGAAAATAAAGAATAATAAGAAATCCATCCGTTTTGGAGATTCTGTTTGTAATCTTCTTTTTATTTGCAGCGGTGCTGCATATCACCAACCGCAGATCACAAACACATACACCGCCAACAGCAGTACCGCCGCCACCCCGCCGCCAAGCAAGAGTCCGATGCCGAAATCGTACAGGGAAGTGCGGTTTTTTGTTTTTTTCGTTTTCATTGCCGTCACCTCGATCAGAGGATTGCCGACATTTTTGAAAAACATGCGGGTACGCGTTGTTTTCTTTATATTTTACCATAAAAATTCGGAATTGTAAACCGTAAATGCGCAAATAAATAGATTTGTCGGGGAAATTGTGTGTTTATGATGCGAAAACGCTGTAGATACCGCTCTACGCGATATTGAAAAAACGTCATCAAATACAATCCCCAATCCCACGAAAGGAACCAACTGCCATGCCAACACCGATTCCGATCATCCCGCCGATCCCGGCACCCGATGCCATTTACAAAAACGATCTCGGAAAAACGCTCGCCGCGCAGTCGCAGTATGCGCTGACCCATCTGCCGACGGCGCTTGAACCGATCCCGCAGGTGTATTTCCCGCCGCACGGAATGCCCGAGGGCGAGATCCCCACGGCATATCGCGAGGAAATTTTCGGTCAAAATGTAAATAATCTATTATAATAAGAAGAAAATGCGACAGTACCATTGCAATGTGCGGAAAATTGTGGTATAATATAAAAGTAATGGTTTTTGAGAGGAGGGAGATTTGTGCCGTTCGAACAGGACAAAGACCGCAGCTACCCTGACCGCGGCGCAGGAAGAGCCGGACACATGGCGGTCGGCGAAAAACTGCGCATCACGGACGCAAATCTGGCACGACTGGACGTCACGGCGGCGAATCTGACCGAGGCGCGTGCGGCAATGCTGGAAGAAAAGGTGCGCGCCATCCTCTCCGCTGTCTCCATCGAATATCCCGACGATGTCTTTGACCGCCTCATCCGCGAGGAGCGATTCCCGGAGACGTTTTCCGAGCTTTGCCGACGGGAGAGGATCCTCCCCGACGACGCGTTCAGCACAGACGAGATTCTGCGCACATTGGAAAATGCCGGCTGGGAGGAGCGCATCACCCTCTGCCGCGGACTTGCCCACGCCGCTGACCGCATGTACCGCATCACCGACGGGCAGTTTGATGACCGCTGGGCACGCATGATGACCGACCTTGTCCGCGAGGAGGATCATCCCGACGACGACATCACCCCTGACCTGGAAGCAAGAGCGCCGAGACCGACCGGAGAGCGCGTCGCGTATCTGCGCAATACGTATACCGATACCGCGTTTGAGACGTTTTCGACCGTTCTGCGCAGTGCACAGCCCACCTATTATTCCGACTTTCCCGGTGTCTGCGAGGCGCTGTACTATGACCGCGCAACCGCCTGTATTCTCCCGCTTGAAAACTCCTCGGACGGCAAGCTGCTCCGCTTCTACTCGCTTCTGACCAAGTACGATCTGCGCATTGCCTATGTCACATCGGTCACTGCGTATGATACCGATGTGACGACACGCTATGCACTCCTGCGAAGAAATCTGTCCGTGCCGCGTCCCGAGGATACCGATGCGCTCGGCATGTATCTGGAGCTGCGCATGACCGCCGATGAGGATATCCCGCTGTTCCGAATTTTAGCGGCGGCGGATGCGTATCACCTGTCCCTGATCCGCGTCGATTCCGTTCCCGGTCCCAATGAGGACGACGACCGCATTGCGTATGACCTGATTCTGCGTGTCGAGGACGGCGGCGACCCCGCATCGATGCTGACGTACTGTTATTTGCTTGTCCCGGGCTTTACGCTTCTGGGAATCTATCTTGACTTATGATCATTTTGGGTATTGACCCCGGCATTGCCATCGTCGGCTGGGGTGTCATCGAATATACAAACAACCGCTTCCGCACGATTGCCTACGGCGCGATCACAACCGAGGCGGGTTATGACGTCGAGGAGCGTCTTCTGCACGTCTACAATGAGCTGTGCGAGATCATCGACTATTATCACCCCGACCATATGGCAGTCGAGGAGCTGTTCTTTACAAACAATATCACCACCGGTATTCCTGTCGCCGAGGCTCGCGGTGTCATCCTGCTTGCCGGGATTCAGAAAAAACTGCAGATCGCCGAATATACGCCGATGCAGGTCAAGTCCGCCATCTCCGGCTACGGCAAAGCCGAAAAAAAGCAGGTCATGCTGATGGTCGCGCAGATTTTGCGACTCAAAAATGTCCCCAAGCCCGACGATACCGCCGACGCACTCGCCATCGCCGTCTGCCACGCCCATTCCGCAGGTTCCCGTCTTGCCGCGTTTTATAATGAGAAGAAGACGAGACTGACGTGACCCGATAATCTGCCAAAAACCGCGTAGGGCGGGGGCTTGCTCCCGCCGCGTATCGATTTTGAAGAAGGAAAAGATAGAGAAATTTGGTTTCCCATTGTTTGATGTTCGCAACTGTTACGTTGTTCTACATTGACGGCGGGAGCAAGCCCCCGCCCTACGCGAATTTTGAAACGCAACCTAAAGCAGAAAGGACCCCTCCTATGTTCTACTCCATCACCGGAACCCTCGTTACTACCGAAATCGCAGCCGCGATCATTGACGTCAGCGGCGTCGCGTTTTACTGCAATATCTCCGCAAAGACCCATGCCAAGCTGTCCTCCAAGCTCGGCGAGCGGGTGACGCTGTTCACCCATCTCAACGTCAAAGAGGACGCGCTTGACCTCTTCGGCTTCATTTCGCAGGAAGAGCTTCACGCCTACCGTCTTCTGACCTCGGTGTCGGGTGTCGGACCGAAGGCGGCGATGAGCATCCTCTCCCACCTGACCCCCGAGCAGTTTGCCGTTGCGGTTGGTGTCGGCGACACGAAAGCCATTTCCAAAGCACCCGGTGTCGGCGCAAAGACTGCCGCGCGTGTCATTCTGGAACTGAAGGACAAGATTGCAAAGCAGATTTCCGCCGAGCAGGAAAATGCACCCGCCGAGACCGATCTGCTCCCCGGACGCGACAATCTGTCCGAGGCAATGAACGCACTGCTCGTCCTCGGCTATACGAGAGGGGAAGCCGCGTCGGTACTCAAAACGATCGATTCCACCCTGTCGCTTGAGGATATGATCACAGCGGCATTGAAGAAGCTGATGAAGTAAGAAGATGACGGTAATGGTTGACGCAGACGCGTCTCTATGACCGTAGGGCGGGGGCTTGCTCCCGCCGCATATCATGCGGAACCACGTGATAATGTGGAGATGTCAAATCATCATCGAATTTGATGCACGGCGGGAGGCAATCCGAGGCAGGTATGCCTCACGCCCTACGCGTATTTTGTAAAGGAACCCACACCATGAAAAACTTATTCGATCCCAAAGAAAACAGCCTCGATACCGAGGACGAATACGACTACGAGTCGCGCATCGTTGACCGAACCCACCGCGAGGAGGACAGCGAATCTGACGCGGGACTGCGTCCGAAGGCGCTTTCCGAATACATCGGTCAGGAAAAGACCAAGGAAAACTTGAAAATCTATATCGATGCCGCCAAACAGCGCGGAGAGCCGCTGGACCATGTACTGCTCTACGGACCTCCCGGTCTTGGTAAAACCACACTGTCGGGCATCATTGCAAACGAGCTTGGCGTCAATATCCGCATCACCTCGGGCCCCGCGATTGAAAAGCCCGGTGACCTTGCGGCGCTGCTGACCAATCTCGGCGAGGGCGACGTGCTGTTCATCGACGAAATCCACCGCCTGCCGCGTACCGTTGAGGAAATTCTGTATCCCGCCATGGAGGACGGCGTTGTCGATATCGTTGTCGGCAAGGGTCCCGCCGCACGGTCGATCCGCCTGCCGCTTGCACACTTCACGTTAATCGGCGCAACGACGAGAGCCGGACAGCTGACCCAGCCCTTGCGTGACCGATTCGGCGTTGTCTTGAAGCTCGAGCTTTACACCCCCGAGGAGCTGACGATCCTTGTCCGCCGCTCCGCACGGATTCTGGGTGTTGACATCGACGACGACGGCGCGTATGAAATCGCATCGCGTTCCCGCGGTACACCACGTATCGCCAACCGACTGCTCAAGCGCGTCCGCGACTTTGCCCAGATCAAGGGCGACGGCGTTGTGACCCGCGACATTGCCGATTATGCACTCCGCGCGCTGGAAATCGACGCACTGGGTCTTGACAACATCGACCGCGCCATGCTCCGTACCGTCATCAAGTTCTACGACGGCGGTCCTGTGGGACTGGAAACGCTCGCCGCGACGATCGGTGAGGAAGCCGTGACGCTCGAGGACGTCTGCGAGCCGTACCTGATGCAGATCGGGTTCTTAAACCGCACGCCGAGAGGTCGCTGTGTCACACGACTCGGTTATGAGCATCTTGGAATTCCGTACAAAAATGTCACAGCCAAAGGTGCCGCCGACCCGACAGAAAGCCAGCAGATGAAGCTGTTTGATTGAAAAACAATCTATCTTCATTTGTAGGGGCGATTCACGAATCGCCCGCGATCCCACGAAAAATTGACGGGCGATTCATGAATCGCCCCTACAACGATATAAAGGAAATATAAATTATATGAAATCAGCCAACCAATGGAAAGACTATGAACTCCTCGATACCTCCGACGGCATGCGTCTGGAGCGCTGGGGCAAATATACCCTTGTCAGACCTGACCCGCAGGTCATCTGGAAAAACGCGGCAAACCATCCCGCATGGAAGACCGCAGACGCAAAATACAACCGCTCCGGCGGCGGCGGCTCCTGGGACATC
>JAFYTT010000153.1 GCA_017558715.1 Clostridia bacterium
GGTTTGACGTGAACGGATACGAGATTGGCGATCATAGTACGATCTCTCCTTTGATTCAAAATTTATTTCGGTTTCAGTATATCACAGATTTTCAAAAATGGCAAGGGTTTGCATAGAAATAACTCTTGATTTTTTTCATTATATATGATACCATATATAATAAGAAATCTGCATGACAGAGGAGAGATGCCACAATGAAGCTTCACAACTATACCATCATGCCGCTTGATACCGACCATCTGGAGGAAATCTGCGAAGATATCCGACTTCAGTACGAAAACGGAACGGCAACCTGTGCCCTGTTTATGATGACGCTCGTTCCCGAAGGAAATCCACCCGTTGATAAGGTTGGAATTCTGTGCAAAAAATATGACCTGTTCCGCGACCGCCTTGCCGAAATGGGACTTGGAAGCGGTGTTCTTGTGCAGGCAAGCATCGGACACGGTTGGGTGCTGTCGGAAATGTATCCGTATCAGTCCTATACCGGCATCGACAGCGGCGATACTGTCCGCGTGGTCTGCCCATACGATGAGGGCTTCCGTGATTATATCAAACATGCATTTACCGTGATTGCATCGCACAAGCCCGATACGATCATGCTTGACGATGACTTCCGTCTGCTGTCCGCACGTCTTGGCGGATGCGGTTGTCCTCTGCATGTCGCACGCTTCAACGCGCTGTGGGGAGAGGGTGCATCCTTTACCCGTGAGGAAATCAGCGCAATGCTCGATGATCCCGGTGAGATCGGCAGCCGCGCAAATGAAATCTTTATTTATACCCAGCATGAGGCGATGATCGACTGCGCACGCCTGATGCGAGAGGGGATCGATTCTGTCGATCCGAGCCTGCCCGGAACCTTCTGCTGTGTCGGCAACAATGTCGAATGTGCTGCTGAAATTGCCGAAATTCTGGCGGGTGAGGGCAATCCGCGCGTCGTTCGTCTGAACAATGGACATTATACCCAGCCGTGCAATCACAATTTCTCGAATGTCTTCCGCAATGCCGCGGAATCGATTGCAAAACTGCGTGACCGCGTCGATGTCATTCTTGCCGAGACCGATACCTGTCCGCAGAACCGCTATTCCACCTCTGCCATGTCCCTGCATACCCATTTCACGGGAACACTGCTGGAAGGTGCACGCGGTGCCAAGCACTGGATTACACGTCTTCATGCATGGGAACCCGAAAGCGGTATGGCTTACCGTCGGATTCTCGGTAAATACCGCGGCTTTTATGAGGCACTTGCCGATATCGTCCCGCATCTTCATCATCGCGGATGCTGTATTCCCGTGACAGGTGCGCCGCAGTTTGACCGCCGTAAAGTTTCAGGCGGCAGCGGCGGATGGTCAAACTGTGTATTGGAACGTATGGGACTTCCGTTCTACTTCTCTGCAGAACCGTCCGGTATTGTGTGTCTCGACGGCGCGGCAGATGCGATTTATTCCGATAAACAGATGGAATCGGTTCTGTCAGGAAATGTTTTTCTTGCTTCCGATACTGCCAAGCGGCTCATTGACCGCGGCTTTGGCGATGATCTCGGTGTCGATGTCCGTGATTGGACAGGTAAGCAGCCGAGCTACGAAATGCTGCCCTACCGAAACAATGAGTGTTCCGTACAGTGCGGTATCAGAGAACTGGTTCCCATGTCCGACGCTGTCATCGAGCACTCCACCGTCTATCATTCCGTCAGCCGCGTCAACCCCGAGCGTCTTTTCCCGGGTACGACGGTATACAACAATGCACGCGGCGGCAAGGCGTTTGTCTTCTGCGGTACACCCAATGTCCACTACAGCCTGACGACCTCGTTCTCATTTCTCAATCAGTCCCGCAAGCAGCAGCTCATTGACATGATGCGCATGGCGGGTGAGCTCCCCGCGTATTACGCAGGTGATGAAGAAGTTTACTTCCGTGCGGCAAATATTGACGCGGACGCGAATGTGGACGACGGTTCGCTGTTCTGTGCCGTCTTCAATCTCGGCATGGATCCGATCGATGCGATCACACTTGGATGCGAAACCGTTCCGCAGAAGATGGAAATGCTCGACTGTGACGGTACGCGCAAGGCGGTCACCTTTACTGTCAACGAAGAAGCGAAAACCGTGACTGTCGATACACCGGCATACACGCTTGCGCCGGTGATCCTGTTTCTTTCCTAATATAAGATTTACAAGAAAGGATATCTCGCTATGCTGAAAAACTGTTTTGACCTCTGCGGTACATGGACGATGTTCTATGCAGAAAACCGCAATGTAAAGAAAATCAAAGAGGATATCACGACGACGGCTGACGCCAAGCGGTTGATCTATTCTGCCGTCGAGGGTACGGTTCCCGGAAACTTTGAGCTTGATCTTCATAAAGCTGGTCTGATCGGCGACCCGTACTTCGGTATGAATACGCTGGAGATGCAGAAGCTGGAAAATCTGCATCTGTGGTACTGCCGCACCTTTACCTTCCATGGCACCGCAGACGAAAATACCTTCCTGCGCTTTGAGGGCATTGATACCGTTGCTGAAATTTACTTGAACGGTAAGCTTTTGCAGAAAGTCTCCAATATGTTTTTGACCTATGAGATCCCCGTACCCGTTCTGATCGACGGCGAAAACGATCTCGTTGTCCACATTCTGCCCGCAACCATCGCTGTCCGTGAGTATGCGCTGCCCGTATCGACCAACGCACAGAAATATAACTATGAATCTCTGTACATCCGCAAGGCGGCAAGCATGTACGGCTGGGATATCATGCCGCGTATTGTATCGGCAGGTATCTGGAGACCCGTTTCGCTGATTCAGAAAAAGACTGACCGCATCGACGATGTGTTCATTTATCCGATCCGCGCAAATGAACACCATGCGACACTCTCCGTTTTCTATAATCTGACCATTGATAAGGATTTCCTGCACGATTTTTCCATCCGCGTCAAGGGTGTATGCGGTGACTCGACCTTCGCAGGTGAGCGCGAAATTCTGCATACCTCCCAGCGTATTGATGTTTATGTCGATAATCCCAAGCTCTGGTGGCCGAAGAACGCGGGCGACGCGAATCTCTATGACGTGACCGTTGAACTTCTGTACTGCGGACAGGTTGTCGATACCAAAACGCTGCGAACAGGTATCCGCACGGTCGAGCTTTCCCGTACCTCTACGACGGACAAGGACGGCAAGGGCGACTTCTGCTTTATCATCAACGGCAAACGTGTCTTTGCGATGGGTACCAACTGGGTTCCGATGGATGCGTTCCATTCCAATGATGTCAACCGAATCCAGCCTGCCATCGACATGGCGGTCGATCTCGGCTGCAATATCATCCGTCTTTGGGGCGGCAATGTCTACGAAAATCAGAAGTTCTTTGATCTGTGTGACGAGCACGGCATCATGGTCTGGCAGGACTTCGGCATGGGATGCGCGGCTTATCCGCAGGAGCGGAAGTTCCTTGACATGATCGCGCCCGAAATCGAATTTGTCATCAAGCAGTGCAGAAACCATCCGTCGCTCGTGATGTGGGCCGGTGACAACGAATGTGATCAGGCATTCTCCTGGGCAGGCACGCGCCGTGACCCCAACATCAGCAATATCGTCACACGCAAGCTTATTCCCGATCTGCTCCGTATCCATGACTTCACGCGCCCGTATCTGCCGTCGTCGCCCTATATGGACGAGTATGCATATGCAACGCAGGCACCGATCTCCGAGGATCACCTGTGGGGACCGCGTGACTACTTCAAGGGCGATTATTACAAGAACACCGTCTGCCATTTCGCATCGGAAACCGGCTATCACGGCTGTCCGTCACCCAAGTCTCTTGAGAAGTTCATGACCAAGGAGACGCTTTGGCCGATCTTTGACGAAAACGGGATTCCGGGCAAGGAATGGCTCGTTCATGCCGCTTGTATGCGCGCCGATATGTCCGATCCGTATTCCTACCGCATCGGTCTGATGGCAAATCAGGTAAAGACCCTGTTCGGCGAGATGCCCGATAACTTAGACGACTTCGCACTGATGAGCCAGATCTCGCAGGCAGAAGCAAAGAAGTATTTCATCGAGCGCTTCCGTATCACCAGAGGCCGCCGAAACGGCATCATCTGGTGGAACCTCGTCGATGGCTGGCCGCAGATCTCTGACGCGATTGTTGACTACAACTATTGCAAGAAGCTTGCGTATCACTACATCAAGCGCTCCCAGCAGCCGGTCGTGCTTGCGTTTGACGAACCCGAAACCGATACTGCCATGACGCTGTACGGTGTCAATGACACGACGAAGGACGTCACCGTTTCCTACCGTGTCCGCAACATCACCGACGGAACGGTCGTTGCAAAGGCTTCTGCAACTCTTTCGGCAGAAAAGAGCAACCGTCTTCTGACCATTGACATTGAAAAGGACGAAAAGAAGTTCTACGTCATGGAATGGGAATACTCGGACGGCGAAACAGTCATCCGCGGCAGAAACCATTTCCATACGAATCTGATCAATGTCGATTACAAGGCATACAAGACCGCGATGGAAGCGGCGGATATGCTGGAGATCGAAGGATTTTGATGATACCCACACAATACAACTAAAGGAAAAAACAACCATGTATTATATCGGACTCGACATCGGCGGCACAAAATGTGCTGTCTGCATCGGTGAGGTCAAGGACGGCGTCCTGACACTCATTGATAAAGAAAAATTTGCAACGGGTAAGGGACGCGATCCTTATGAAGTGCTCGCAGAGTTATATACACATTCTGTATCTGTTCTCGAAACGCACGGAATGTCCTTTTCGGATATTGCGGGTATCGGCATTTCCTGCGGAGGACCGCTCGACGCAAGTCGCGGCGTGATTCTCTCCCCGCCCAATCTGCCCGGTTGGGATCATATCGAAATTGTGAAGTATTTTGAAGAAAAGACCGGTGTGAAGACATATCTTCAGAACGATGCCAACGCCTGTGCCGTCGCGGAATGGAAATTCGGCGCGGGACGTGATCCCGAAACGGGCAAGTGCGTCGACAATATGATCTTCTGTACATTCGGTACGGGACTCGGCGCAGGTCTGATCCTGAATGGCAGACTGTACTCCGGTACCTCTGACATGGCAGGTGAGGTCGGACATCTCCGTCTTGTTCCTGCCGATGCGGATGCAAAGCTTCCCATCGGTTACGGCAAACGCGGTTCGGCAGAAGGCTTCTGCTCCGGCGGCGGTATCGCACAGCTCGGCTGCTTTGCCGTGGAAAACGCACTTGTCAACGGTGAAGAACCGCGTCTGTGGCTGGAAGCGGAGAAGAATTACGACAATATCACGGCAAAGCTGATTGCCGATCTTGCCGATGCAGGCGATGAAATGTGCCTTGGCATCTATCAGACATGTGCCAACCGACTCGGTCAGACGCTGTCGATTCTCATTGACCTTCTGAATCCGCAGAAAATTGTGCTCGGCGGTATTTTCATGCGTTCCGCACATCTGCTGCGCGAAACCATGGAGGATGTGATTGCGCACGAAACGCTTGGCTTTGCAAGTGAAGTATGTCAGGTCGTTCCCGCCGGTCTTGGCGAGACGATCGGCGATTATGCCGCGCTGTCGGTAGCAACAGGCAATTTCTGATCAATAGGAGACTGTAACCAATGAAAAATACCGTAAAAGCACATTTTGATCTGCTGATCGAGCGTTATCCCGCGCTGGAATCGCAGGGCAAACATATCCTTGCCATGTTTGATACCATGGCAAAATCGTATTACGACGGCGGAAAGCTGCTCGTCTGCGGCAACGGCGGTTCCTGTGCCGATGCCGAGCATATCGTCGGGGAACTGATGAAATGCTTTCTGATCCGCCGTCCGATCGACGACTCCCTGTACTCTGCGCTGTCGCAGTACGGAGATGACGGTGATGCGCTGAAGGCGAATCTGGAAGGTGCGCTTCCCGCTATTTCGCTCTGCGGTCACAACGCGCTGACAACCGCGTATCTTAACGACACCGAACCGACAATGACATTTGCACAGCAGGTCGTCGGATACGGCAGACGCGGCGATGTTCTGCTTGCCATTTCCACGTCCGGTAATTCCAAAAACTGTGTCTATGCGGCGACTGTCGCAAAAGCCACGGGACTCAAGGTGCTTGCGCTGACGGGTGAGAAGCCGTCCAAACTCTCCGCGCTTGCCGATGTTACGGTACAGGCACCGTCCACGGAGACCTTCAAAATTCAGGAATACCATCTTCCCATCTATCATGCACTCTGTGCGATGCTGGAAGCGGAATTCTTTGGCGGCACGGGGATGTAATCGGTGAAAAAACAAAAAAGTTTTGCGGAGCTTGATTACTTCAATGCCATCGCATGTCTGCTCGTGATTCTGATTCATGTGCTGTCTGTCGGAATCACGTCACTTGAAAAAAACTCCCTGCAGATGGCGATAGTATATCTTCCTTGGAAATTAGCGGCATATGTCGTGCCGGGATTTCTGTTCACGGGTGCGCTCAAAATGGCACTCGGCTTTGCAGGCAGAGAAAACCGACTGACACCGGCGGGATACGTAAAATACATGTGGCGGCGTATTCTGAAGATTTATCTGCCGTATGTCCTATGGGTCGGTATTTACTACCTGTATTTTCTGCGGATCGGTTGGGTCAAGCCGGGGATCGGTGTCTTTTTGCGGTATGTCTTTGTCGGCGATTTGTCGTCTCCGTTTTACTATGTCGTCACGGTTATGCAGTTTTACCTGCTCATGCCGCTGTGGAAATGGATGACAGAGAAGATTCCGTTCTGGGCGGCAATTCTGACGGCGGCTATGGTGACGCATGGTATGCTGTACTGCGAGGGGATTCTGTCGCAGATCGGCATTGCGTTTCCGTGGCGTGACCGAGTATTCCCGTCATATCTGATTTTCTGGGTGCTGGGGCTGTATGCAGGGAAATACTATGACACCGTGCGGGAAACACTGAAGCGTCATATAGGCGCTGCACTGTCCCTGTTGATTCCGATTGCACTATACGGTTTTGGTTCTCTCTGGCAGCATGCAAAGGGAATATGGCTGTTTGACGGCAACGTCATCAAACTATTCTCCGACTGCATGACGATCTGCGTGATGCTGTCACTTTGTATTCTGCTTGCAGACGGAACCTGTGCGGTTGTGAAAAAGCCGTTCGGTTTCATTTACCGTGCATCGTTTACCGTTTATCTGTCGCACTGCCTGTTTTTGCAGATCATCACATCGGCAATCGGTGCGCTCGGCGTGACGGATATCGGCGTACAGCTTGTGCTTCGGGCGGCGATGTGCTATACCGCACCGTTTATCCTGTGGTATGTATGGTATCTGATGAAAAAGGCGACAACGAAACTTCTCCAAAAAAGAAAAGAGGTTTGAACCATGCTGTATCGTAACTTAATCTGGGACTTTGACGGAACACTGTTTGACAGCTATCCGCACATTCACGCATCGTATATGCAGGCGCTTGCCGATTTCGGAAGAACGGTCGACCCCGATATTCTGATGGCAAAGCTGAAAATTCACTTCGGCGAGGCGCACAAGTATCTGGAAGCATCGGACGAGCTGCGCGCACGCTTTTCGTATTATGAGCACAACATTGATTTTGCGCCGATTGCGGAACCGTATGACGGCATGAAAGAACTGCTCCGCGATACGCACGCAGCCGGTGTGCGGCATTTTGTCTTTACACACAGAAACGATCTTGCGCTGACCTACATGGAACGCGCGGGGATTCTGCAGTATTTTGACGGTTGGGTCACCTCGGATGACAAAGAACATTTTGCAGCAAAGCCGTCGCCCAAATCCATTTCCTACATCATGGAGCATTGGGGCATTGATCCCGATGACTGCGCCATGATCGGAGACCGCGAAATCGACGTCGGTTCCGGCATTGCCGCAGGAGCAAAGGGGATTCTGTTTGATGAATTCCATAACCTTGGGGAAACTGCGGCACAGCATCGGGTGTATTCGATTGCCCAGCTGCGGGAATTGTTGTTTGAATAATGCTTTAACGAAAAAGAGACACAAACGTGTCTCTTTCTTTATATTCAATTCGATCTCAGATAATCCCTCAACCGTGAAAAATCACCATCCGTCGCGACAAAGCACAGCTCCGGCGATCCATCCTCGGGCTGCATATACAGCACTTCTGTATCCGACGCATCGGACGGCATGGACAGACAGATTTTTATCATCCCGTCGTCGGGCAGATCATTCAATACAAAGGTCGGATCGTTTACCGTCGGCATGGACGCAATGGCATATTCCTTGCCATCAATGGTGAAGGTGATCTCGTGTTCCTTTGCATTGGTCGGCAGAGTAACCGTCAGTGTGATCGGTTCATGCTGTGCGTACTGTTCGCCCATGGTGACGGAAAACTGTGTCGGCTGTTCACTGCATGCAGAGAAGAGGACTGTCAGCAAAAGTGTGACGGTGAATACAAGGATACGTTTCATCTGGATACTCCTTTCGATTGGTTGAATGACGGATATCGTATTGTCATCAGTATACCATATCAGAAGTCAAAAGTCAACAAAAAAGAGAAACGCTCATTTGAGCGTTTCTCGGAATTTTGCATTGATTCAAAATCAAGCGGAAAGCGGTTGATTAACCGAGCTTTGCGTAGTTGACCTTGATGCCAGGGCCCATGGTCGTTGCGACAACGCAGGACTTGATATACTGACCCTTTGCTGCAGCCGGCTTTGCCTTGATGACAGCGCCAACGAGCGTGTTGAAGTTTTCGGTGAGCTTTTCAGCGCCGAAGGAAGCCTTACCGATCGGGCAGTGGATGATGTTGGTCTTGTCCAGACGGTATTCGATCTTACCAGCCTTTGCTTCGGTAACAGCCTTAGCAACGTCCATGGTAACAGTACCAGCCTTGGGGTTCGGCATGAGACCCTTCGGACCGAGAACCTTACCGAGACGACCGATGACACCCATCATGTCGGGGGTAGCGATAACAACGTCGAATTCGAACCAGTTTTCCTTGGTGATCTTTTCAACGTAGTCAACATCACCGACATAGTCAGCGCCTGCAGCACGTGCAGCTTCAGCCTTGTCAGCCTTTGCGAAAACGAGGGTACGGACAGTCTTACCGGTACCGTTGGGGAGAACAACCGCACCACGGACCTGCTGGTCTGCGTGACGGGAGTCAACACCGAGACGGATGTGGATTTCAACAGTTTCATCAAATTGAGCCTTTGCGGTCTGGCAGAGCAGTGCGAGTGCTTCGTCAGAGTCGTAGAGCTTGGTCTTATCGACGAGCTTCGCTGCGTCGAGATACTTCTTTCCCTTAGTCATTATCTGA
>JAFYTT010000154.1 GCA_017558715.1 Clostridia bacterium
GGGGCATCCCTCCCGGACATATGGCATCGATGATGCTTCCGTTTGACGGATAAGGTGATGTGCGATCTCGCGTCCAAGCCTTCCCTGGTGAGGGAAGGTGTCAAATTCCCATTGGGAATTTGACGGATGAGTCGTTCTCTTGTTACTTTCCTAAAATAGATGTTGCTCTGAATTACAAATAAACGATACATTCATCTTTTTGCTATACATAGTACAGCCTTGCCGCCGTGCTGACGACTCATCCGTCTTTCGATAAAAACGCAGGGGCGTTTTCATCGAAATCCACCTTCCCTCACCAGGGAAGGCTTGGATGCGCGATCTTCCGTCAGCTTAGTTTTCAACCATCAACCCCGTTTCATCCATAACGCAACCCCCATTCCAAGAAAGGAATTACATGATATGCACGAATTCTACCCTTTAATCGGCGTCGGCGCGGTGCTGGGCGTTTTGTCCGTGATCTTCATCTGCGCGTACATGACGATCCGAAAACAGAAGGAAGCCATCGGCTTTGACCGCAATATGAAGGACTCCGAGATTACAAAACGGCTGCTCGTCTACGCTAAACCGTACTGGAAAAACTTTGCGTTTGTGCTCTGCCTGATGCTGTTTTCCGTGTCCTATGACATCGTCGCGCCCATTCTGATGGGTCACATTGTCGACCTGATCGCAGGCGACTTTGCGATGTCCTACCTACTCCGCATGGTGCTCATTTACGCATCGATTCTGGTGCTGTCGCTGCTGTGCTCCTATGTGCAGGCGATCATTCTGCAGAAGACGGGTCAGCGCATCATCTCCTCAATCCGCTCCGATCTCTTTGCGCACATCCAGTCCCTGTCGCAGGGTCAGCTCAACTCCATGCCCGTCGGCAAGCTCGTCACGCGCGTCACCAACGATACCGGCGCAATTTCGATGATGTTCACGAATCTGATCGTCAATCTGATCAAGAACATCTTCGTCATCATCGGCGTTCTGACCGCGATGCTGATTCTCAATCTGCAGTTGACGCTGATGGTGCTGTGCTTTGTGCCGTTCATTGTGCTGTTCACGATGATCTTCCGCAAGTTCTCCCGCCGTGCTTACCGCCGCGTCAAGGACGGTACGACCGACATCAATACGTTTCTCTCCGAGCATCTGTCGGGCATGAAGATCATCCAGTCCTTCTGCCGCGAGGACAAAAAGCGCGGGGAGTTCGGTGAGCGCAACCGTGCACTCGGACGCTCGATGATGGGCGAAATGATGGTCTTCTCGATCTTCCGTCCGCTCGTCTATATGCTGTACGTCTCCTCCGTTTTGTGTCTGCTGTATCTCGCGGGACGCGGCTACATCCGTGAGCTGACGGTGTTCGGGCAGATCATCACCTCCTCAACGCTCGTCACGTTCTACTCCTACATCAACAAGTTCTACAATCCCATTCAGAGCCTTGCCGAGCAGTTCAACTGGCTGCAGTCCGCGTTTGCCTCCGCCGAGAAGATCTTCACGATCTTTGACATGACCCCCGAAATCACCGATGCGCCCGATGCGATCGAGCTTGCCCAGGTGCGCGGCGACATCGAATTCCGCGACGTCTGGTTTGCCTACAAGGAGGACGAATGGGTGCTGCGCGGTGTTTCCTTCAAGGTCAACGCCGGTGACACGGTCGCGTTTGTCGGTGCGACGGGTTCGGGCAAGACGACCATCCTGTCCCTGCTATGCCGTAACTGGGACATCCAGCGCGGTCAGATTCTCGTCGACGGACACGATATCCGAGAGGTCAAGGTATCCTCCCTGCGCCGTCATTTCGGACAGATGCTGCAGGATGTGTTCTTATTCTCCGGCACCATCCGCTCCAACATCACGCTGGAAAACGATGAGATGGACGACAGCACCGTCATGGAAGCGTGCCGCTACGTCAACGCCGATAAGTTCATCGACAAGCTCCCGCGCGGACTTGACGAGGAGGTACGCGACCGCGGTACGAACTTCTCCGCCGGTCAGCGTCAGCTGCTCTCGTTTGCCCGCACGATTGTGCACAAGCCCTCGGTCATGATCCTGGACGAGGCCACCGCGAACATCGATACCGAAACGGAAGTGCTGATTCAGGATTCCCTTGAGCGCATGATGACCATCGGTACGATGCTGATGGTTGCGCACCGCCTGTCCACCATCCGCCACGCCGACAAGATCATCGTCCTCTCCCACGGCGAAATCGTCGAGGAAGGTACGCATGACACGCTCGTTGCCCTGGGCGGACGATACGCGGAGCTGCATAAAATGCAGTTCATGCGAGAACAGCTGCAAAAGTAATGAGAAATTAGAAATTAGAAATTAGAAATGAGATAGACTTGCGAAGGCGGGGACAACCTCGCCTTTGTTTTTTGGGGTGGTGATGTAAACTTTTGCGATGGGGAAATGCATCCTCAAACGAGAACATCAGCCTCATTTCAGATTTCAATTTCTCATTTCTCATTTCTCATTTCTCATTTCTCATTTCGTCTCCCTTCGTCCTTTTTTGACCACGCGCGCAATGCTGCCTGCCAGTCGCGCATGGGTCTGCCGTTGACCGTCCAGCCGGATTTTTCGTTGATGGCATAGAAGCGGCGCGGGTCGGTGTGCAGTCCCTCACGGCGGCAGAGCTGCTCCACCGCTTCCAGGGTCGGAATGGCATAGGCGGATTGCACGGTTCTTTGGGAACTGACAGGCGATACGGCGGTTGTTCTCGGTTCTTCTGTTCTTGTATAGTCCCGCTGCTTGGCATCGCAGTAGCACTCGGCAAGGGTACGTCGGTTCATTTGTTCGATGTCAGATTCAAAAAATTCGAGGGTTTTCTCCTCGCGCTCGTCTGTTCGTTCAAGGTCCTGCTCCTGCTCGGCGTTCTGCTCATTTTCCTGCTCAGAACTCTGCTCCTGCTCGTTTTGTCTTTGCTCCCAGAGATGTCTGTATTTTTCCTTCCACTCCGCAAGATGATCCCGCACGTTCTGTACATACGGGTTGTCCGTCTCCCAAACCTCGTGTGCGCCATCCTCTGTGACAGGAGCAGATCCGACCTCAGATTCAGAGACCGTGACAGGAACAGATTCGGACTCGGAAACAGAGACAGATTCAGATTCAGAATCAAAGACAGATTCAGAATCAGATTCAGATTCAGATACAGAATCATTGACATATTCAGATGCAGAAACAGAATCATATACAGCTATGTTTGCCATCGTTTCTATAGCATTGCTATCGTTTGCCATGTCTTCTGCGGCACAGCCATCATACGCATCGGCACCGTCACCGTCTGTCATCACCTGCATGGCACAGCCATCGTTTGCCATGTCTTCTGCGGCACAGCCATCGTCTGCCATGTCTTCCGCGGCACAGCCATCGTCTGCCATCGGATCTTCTGCCGCGTTCTCCTGCTTTTCTTCCGCCCAGCGTGTCTGCGCACCGCGTCTGCCGGCTTCTCTGCGCTTTTCCTTCGTCTCATCCCATTTCCGATCATTTTCATCCATATACTGACGCATCGTGGTGAACACGACTTTGGCGATCGGCGGAAGCGTCGGCTGCTCTTTGGTTCTTGCGTAGACGAACAGCGCGCGCATCAGCTTGCCGCACTCCTCGTCGCTCAGCATGGCGATCAATTCTTCGCTCTGGTTGTAAAGAATAAAGCTGTTATGGTCCATTCGTTGTCCTCCTGATAAGAAATTGTTCGATCCTGTTCGCGTTGTACGAACACTTGTATTTTTAGCGTATCCATATTATACCATACGGATGTTCGTTTGTCAAGGGGTTCCGAACATTTTTTCAAATTCATGTTCTGTACAAACGGAGGACACGAGGGGTTCATAGATGGAATGAGAAATGAGAAATTGTCTTTGTTTGCGGAGTATCACCTGTTAATATGGTGTTTCGATGACAAAAAAAGAATCCATCGCTGCTGTCGGGGATTCCTTTTTGCAACGGATGGATTCGTTTCTTTATTCTTTGTTCTTTGTTATATATCCATTTCCAGTTGTGCATCAAGATCCCTGCCGCAGTCCATGACGCGGATGACATGCACCGTTTTCTGTTCATGATCGGAAAGATAAAAAACAAGATAACGGTCGACAGGCATGACACGAAGTCCGCGGCTGTACCACGGTTCCTTCTGATACCGTCTGAATCGGTCGGGCATGGTTTGCAGACCCGAAATTTCGGCTTCCAAACGGTCAAGCTGCCTTGCTGCTGCGTCGGGCTGCAAACAATCATTTGCAATATATGCAAGAATTTCGCGGATATCCGCCTTCGCCTGTTCCGTGATGGTGACCTGATATCTCATAATCCCAGTTCCCGCCGCAGATCGTCAAAGACCCGGTCGGCATCCGCAGCACGTCCTGCCTCGATGTCGGCATAGCCTTTTTCCAGCTCCGCACAAAGGGCTTCCTCGGTCATGGCAGAGACATCCGGGAGCGCGGACGGCGGCAATTTGACTTCAAACGGAAGACCTCGCTGCAATATGATCTGTCGGTAAAACATCGTGATTGCGTTCGATGCGGGGATTCCAAGAGACGCAAGAATCGCTTCCGCCTGTTCCTTTAATTCCGGTTCGATGCGTGCGTATAAATTTGCCGATTTTGCCATGGTCATACCTCCGTTATCCTGCGGTCGTGTTTTTCTTTTCCACACCTATTATACACCATTGTGCGCACAAAAGCAATACATGTCTGATGTTTGTTTTGTAAATTTTGTGTGAAACCAGAACTTGAACTCTGTCGGGCGATAGAGACTTCTCCCCCACCAAAATTCTAATTTCTAATTTCTCATTCCTCCACCCTCTCATTTCATTGACAACCCCGGCAATCTGTGCTATAATAACCATATACAAAATCACCGAATCGGGAGGAACGATTATGCTGTCTGTCAACCGTGCGCTTGCTGCCATTGCAAGACGCGATCCGCATATCAAGCCGTATCTTTCGGAGGTACGTCTGCATCTGGAGCGGTACCGGGCCGCGCGGGACAGGCTTTGTCCGCGTGACACGGCGCTGTCGGACATCGCCAACGGATATCTGTACTTCGGTATCCACCGCACCGAGGGTGGCTGGGTCTTTCGCGAATGGCTTCCCGGTGCGGATGCTGCCTGGCTGACGGGCGACTTCAACGACTGGGCGCCGTATTCCCATCCGCTGCGTCCCATCGGCGACGGGGTCTGGGGCATCACGCTGGACGGTGCCGATGCCCTGCGTCACGGACAGCGGGTCCGTCTGATCGTCGGGCGCAAAGGAAGCACGTTTGAGCGGATTCCCGCCTATATCCGTGCGGTCGAGCAGGAGGAAGGCACACGGCGGCTCTGCGGTATCGTCTGGGAACCTCAAACACCGTTTGCATGGACGGACGCCGACTTCCTCGCACAGAAGAAATCAGGCTCGCCGCGCATTTACGAGGCACACATCGGCATGGCACAGGAGACGCCCGGTGTCGGCTCATACCGCGAATTTGCGGACAACACGCTGCCGTGGATTGCCGAGAGCGGCTACAACACCGTCCAGCTGATGGCGATTGCCGAGCATCCTTACTATGCGTCGTTTGGCTATCAGGTCACGAACTTCTTTGCGCCGTCGCAGTGGTTCGGCAAGCCCGACGATCTCAAATATCTCGTCAACCGCGCACACGAAATGGGCATTTCCGTTCTGCTCGACGTGGTGCACAGCCATGCCTGTCCCAACGAGGGCGAGGGTCTGCACCTGCAGGACGGCACCGATACGCAGTATTTCCATCAGGACGCGCGCGGCTGGCATCCCGCATGGAAAACACGCTGCTTTGACTACGGACGCGGCGAGGTGCTCCATTTCCTGCTGTCCAACCTCAAATACTGGCTCGAGGAGTTCCACTTCGACGGCTTCCGCTTCGACGGCGTGACCTCGATGCTGTATGAGGATCACGGACTGGGCACGGCATTTACCGATTACAGCCAGTATTTTTCGCTGAACACCAACGTCGACGCACGTGCCTATCTGATGCTGGCAAACGAGCTGGTGCACGAGCTTCGTCCGAGTGCCGTCACGATCGCCGAGGACATGAGCGGTATGCCGGGTATGGCACTGCCGATTTCCTCGGGCGGGCTTGGCTTTGACTACCGCCTGTCAATGGGTCTTCCCGATCTGTGGATCAAGCTGATAAAAGAAGTGCCGACGGAGCACTGGAACGTCTTCCAACTGTGGCATGAGCTGACGGGCGGACGACCGGGCGAGCGGTGCATCAGCTATGCAGAATCGCACGACCAGGCGCTCGTCGGCGACAAAACGATCATCTTCCGTCTTGCCGATGCCGAAATGTACGACGGCATGAACCGCGCCTACCACTCCCCGACAATGGA
>JAFYTT010000155.1 GCA_017558715.1 Clostridia bacterium
CTGTGCCGTTCTACTGGAGCGATCTGGAACCGGAAGAAGGTAAGCCGCGCTTTGCGGCAGATTCACCGAAGGTCTACCGCCGTCCCGCAACCGATCTCTGCGTTGATTACTGTCTGGAAAACGGCATCGAACCGAAGTGCCATTGCCTCAATTACGACAATTTTGCGCCCGAATGGGTCAAAAATGAACCTGTTACCGTACACAAGCGCAAGCTCGAAAAACGCATGCGCGAAATTGCGGAACGCTACGCCGACAAAATCCCGTCCTTTGAGGTGACCAACGAAACGCTGCAGGGGGTAACCTCCAGATTGTCGAAATTCTATTATGAAGACGATTTCCTGGAATGGAGCTACCGCATGGCAGACCGTTATTACCCGAACAACCGCCTGATTATCAACGATTATGCCATCTGGGAACCCGGTTCGTATAACGATAGATGCCTTTACTATATGCAGATCGAACGTCTTCTGCGGAACGGCATTACCCATCTTGACTCCATCGGCATGCAGTTCCACAGCTTCTTTTCCCGTGAGGCGGAGGCAGGCATGGCGGCACAGCGCTACAATCCCGATAACCTCTATCGTCTGATGGACAACTACGCGAAACTCGGTCTGCCCGAACAAATCACCGAAATGACAATTTCCGCATATTCCGGAAGCGAAGAAGACGAGGAAATTCAGGCGGATCTGATCGAAGGCGTTTACAGAACCTTCTTCTCCCATCCTGCGATGGAAGCGATTATCTACTGGAACTATGTCGACGGTTATGCCTTCCGTGCTCCGCAGGGCGATATGACCCAAGGTGAAAATGTCTTTTACGGTGCTCTTCTGCGCTTTGATATGAGCGAAAAACCCGCATACAAGCGTCTGCGCCATCTGATCCGCGAGGAATGGCACACCGATGTGACGGTTCCCGTCAAGGAAGGAAACGCGAAGTTCCGCGGATTCTACGGCGATTATGAGATTACGGTCATCGCAGACGGCAGGGAATATCCCGCAAAGTGGACACTGTCCAGAGAAGGCAAAAACAAGGTTACAATTACGATTTGAGGAAGACTATGTTACAATTTGATTTAAGTGGACGCCGGGTTTTGGTGACCGGTTCAACACAGGGCATCGGATATGCCATAGCCTCTTGCCTGGCGGAACATGGCGCCGAGGTGTATGTCCATTGCTCCCGTGATACAGAAAAGGCACAACGGATCGCCCGGGAGATCGAAGAGAAAACGGGTGCCGCAGTACACGGCATCACGGCCGATCTCGGAGATGCGGATGCGGCACAGCAGCTGTTTGCCATGACAGGAGATGTTGACATTCTTGTCTGCAATGCAAGTGTGCAGGTACGCCGCGCATGGGACGAAATCACACTTGACGAGTATGATACACAGATGAATGTCAATCTGCGGTCATCGCTGTGTCTGATGCAGACCTATATCCCCGGTATGCAGAAGCGCGGCTGGGGACGGGTATTGAACATCGGCAGTGTCCAGCAGGCAAAGCCGCATGTGCAAATGGCAGTTTACGCGGCATCGAAATGCGCGCTGGCATCGCTTTCCGACAACATCGCAAAGCAAGTTGCCGCCGACGGTGTGACCGTAAATATGCTTCTGCCCGGCGTCATTGCGACACCGCGCAACGATGCGGCGCTGTCAGATCCTGTCTACAGAGAACAGGTATTGGCAAAAATTCCTGCGGGATATGCCGGTGAGGCACAGGATTGCTCTGCTGCGGCACTTCTGCTGTGCTCCGAGGAAGGACGGTATATCACAGGAAGTTCTCTGTACGTGGACGGAGGAATGCACTTATAAAAATATCATAATTCTAACAAAAGAAAGCCAACAACGCACTTGAAAAGGTGTATGAACAGTATTTATCGCTGGATTCGTGACAGGAACTCTCATGATGCGATAGGAGATCAAACAGATGCAATACAAAACGGAACAATTTGAATCCATGCCGTATCTTCTGCGGCTGCCGGACGGTTACCGCGAGATCGGTCGATATCCGCTGCTTTTGTTTCTGCACGGTGCGGGAACGCGCGGAGAAAATCTTCAAATGCTGCAAGAAAATCCTTTTTTCAGGATCACAAATGCCTATGAAAATTTCCCGTTTCTGACAGCAGCTCCGCAATGTCGGGCGAATGAAACTTGGTTTGACCGCTTTGAAACCCTGATCGCATTTGCCGAACAGATGGCCATACGGCCGGATGTTGATCCCCAACGGGTTTATCTGATCGGTGCAAGTATGGGCGGATACGGAACATGGCAGCTTGCCATGAGCCGTCCCGATCTGTTTGCTGCCATTATTCCGATCTGCGGCGGCGGTATGTACTGGAATGCGGCACGGCTGAAAAATGTACCCGTCCGCGCATTCCACGGAAAACGCGATTCCACGGTATGTATTGAGGAATCCGAAAAAATGGTGGAAGCCGTCAGGCGCGCGGGCGGAGATGCCCAACTGACAGTTTATCCTGAAAACGGACATGATGCATGGACGGATACCTATCAAAATCCGGATGTGTTTGCCTGGCTTCTGACCAGGCAGAAAACTGTTGACGGATAAATGATCACGAAAACCTGATAATGGAGCCATGGTTATGAATTATCATCTCTATATCGCCGCCTGTGACGAGCATGGCGGTATCCTGCACTATCGTCTCGGTGAAAACGGGATTCCCGTTTTTTGTGACAGCATCCCGCTTCCGCGCCCGATGTATCTCTGTCTGAACGGTTCGCAGATGCATGTCCTTCTAAGGGCACCGTGGAATGGGAATCAGAACAGCGCACTATGTACACTGGACATCATACTCGACGGAAGTCTGCAAGGTTCCTCTGACTATCGCAGTACGGAGGGAATTGTAGCCTGCCACTTATCTGCTGTCGAGGATATGGTTTATACCGCAAATTATCTTTCCGGCAGTCTGACACGGCTTTCTCTGACCTCATCGGACATTCAAACGGTCACGCATACCGGGCACAGTGTCCATCCGACACGGCAGACCGAAGCGCATACGCATTACATCGCGCCGATTCCGAATACCGAATATCTTGCGGCAGTTGATCTTGGAGAAGATCGGATTTATGTATATGATCAGAAGCTGCATCTGATATCCTATGTAACGATGCCGGAAGGATGCGGTCCGAGACACCTTGCCTGGTCGGAGGACGGTCGGTATGCGTACTGTTCGTGTGAGTTATCATCGGAAATTGCTGTTTTGACCTATGAAGATGGCTCGTTTACGTGTCATGAACGGTATTCTACATTACCTTTGGGTATTCGTGCGGAGGACTGTGCCAACACCGCATCTGCGATCCGTTGTTTGGGGGACATTGTCGCTGTGTCCAACCGCGGACACGATTCGGTTGTGTTCTACCGCCGAACAGAGGATGGCGGGCTGCAGGTGATCGGTTTTGTTCCCGTGGGAGGACAGTCTCCAAGGGATTTTGATCTGGTCGGGGAATTTCTGATCTGTACCAATGAACAATCGAATACTGTTACCGTTTTTCGACTGCACATCGGAGAGGACGGCTTTTCCGCTGTCATGTGTGCGGAAATATGTGATGTTCCGTCTCCTTTGTGTGTCATGGCGTGTTCTGTATGTTAATATGTAAATCACTGCGTTTTTCCGGCGTTAATGCAAAACAGAACATGGATATCCGTATTTTTTCAAAACCGGTAATCTGATATTTACAAAAAAGATTTTGTATGGTATCATATAGACAAGAATTTCTGTTAATTCATCGTGTTCGTGAATCCAAATTTTATAGAACAAATGACGGTTCATACAATGATGAAAAGATGAGGAACAATAATGAATAGAAGAGATTTGATATCACACTTCGACCGACTGGCTGAATTTACCGATCCGATGATCGAGCGCGACATTGAGGCTTACCGCAAGGGACTGTTCGCGGTCCGCGTTCTCGACAGCGCGGGAAATCCGTTGACTGGCGTTCCTGTCCGCGTCCGTCTGAACCGACATGAGTTCAAATTCGGCTGTGCGCTGTTTTTGCTCGATCAGTTCGGAGATGAACGCAGAAACCGCCTTTACAGGGAGAAATTTGCGCAGATTTTCAATTACGGTGTTCTGCCGCTGTACTGGGATACGTTGGAGCCGGAACAGGGTAATCCACGCTTTGCGAGTACATCGGAAAACATCTATCGCAGACCTGCGCTCGATCTCATCCGTGAATACTGTCTGGAAAACCGTATCCGCATGAAAGGGCATTGCCTTGTTTACAATTCCTTCAATCCGAAATGGATGCCGCGTGACTGGCGCTCACTGAAAATGGCGATTGAGAAACGCACGCGCGAGATTGCTAAGCGGTATGGGGATGATATTGAGGACCTTGATGTCATCAACGAAATGTATACCGTATACCGCAATGCGCACGGCGAGTTCGGCTGCCGAGACCTTCCGGTTTGTGACGAGCCGGGACATGAGAAGTGGTGCTTTGATCTTGCAAAACGATATTTTCCGTACAGCCGTCTGTTCTGGAATGAAGGCTGCTATGAGACTTTTGGCCAGACACAGTATACCGGCGACAAGAGCCGTTATTATCTGATGCTGAAGCGGTGGCTCGGTGAGGGTGCTCCCATTGAGGGCATCGGTATGCAGTTCCATGCCTTTGATGCAAGTGAAGCACAGGAATACGCCATTTACAACCCATACCGCGCGATGGATGTGTTCCGCCTTTATTCGGAATTCCGTCTGCCGATCCATTTGTCAGAAGTGTCGATCCCGTCCTATTCCAATGAGGAAGCGGATGAAGAGATTCAGGCGGCACTCGTGGAGAGGATGTACCGCTTGTGGTTCAGCCGGGAAACTGTTGAATCGATTGTCTGGTGGAATCTTGCAGACGGTATGGCATTTGGCGGCGAAAATGTTTTCCACGCAGGACTTCTGCGGAACGATCTTTCCCACAAAAAGGCATTTGACGTTCTCGAGCGTCTGATCCGTCACGATTGGCATACGGAAGAAACGCTTGTGACCGATGAAACGGGACGTGCGTATTTCCGTGGTTTCTTTGGCGATTATGATGTAGTCGCAGAAGAACAGCATAAAGAATGTCGCTTTTACAAGGAAAACACCGGCTATTACCATGTGACGGCCGGTCCTATGGAACAGAAGCTGATGATATCGCACAGATAAACAGTTTGATTACATACAGAAGGGAACATCATCATGAAAGAACTGGAACGCAAAATCAGAGAAGCCGCAAAGCGAGAGGGCATTGACTTAATCGGCATTGCACCGAAGGAACGGTTTGACGGAATCGATGCCGCACACAATCCGTTCTCCATTTTCCCCGA
>JAFYTT010000156.1 GCA_017558715.1 Clostridia bacterium
GATCGTGCGGGTCGGCGTGGAGTCAATGGAGCTGTTGTTATACTTGACACGGCCGAGCTCACTGACGAATTCCTGTCTGTGTTCCACGCCACCGAAGTTTTTTGCAACCTCAGTGATCGTATCGGGGTCGATATATCCGCGGACTGCCGCAATGGCGGTCATGTAGTTTTCGACATTATGCCGTCCGGGCAGGAGGATGTCGGAAACTGAGAGGATCGGGAACGGCTCATCCTCGGCATCGGCGGAAATGACAATCTC
Source organism: Clostridia bacterium (assembly GCA_017558715.1). Classification (GTDB taxonomy): domain Bacteria; phylum Bacillota; class Clostridia; order Oscillospirales; family CAG-272; genus RGIG3925. The sequence goes on from JAFYTT010000156.1 coordinate 259, forward strand.
ACCGTTCTTTTCAAAGATAACTGCATCTGCATGATGATCTGCTGTGTCGTGCAGACAGTCCGTCAGATCGTGTACTGATGAGAAGAAGGTGACATGCCCTGCGGCATCCTTTGCCATATCGCGGGTCAGCTCGTTTTCATAGTTGAGCACCAATCTGCCGCCGCGTGCCTGATTGGCGAAGATTTCGGCTTTCGCATCGGTGTATTCCGCCATGTTAACGTGCCAGTTGAGATGGTTCGGCGTGACGTTGGTGATGCATGCGGCGTGCGGCCACGGCTGCAGATTCCGTCCCGTTTTCATTGCCTGCAGCTGGAAAGAAGAAAGCTCCAGCACGACAAAGTCATTCTCAGAAATCGATTCGATCTCGGGAAGCAGCGGCTTGCCGATGTTGCCGCCGACCCATACGGTTTTGCCCGTGCTGTCCTTTTCTGCCTGCGCTTTGAGCATGGTATAGATCAGCGTGGTCGTTGTGGTCTTGCCGTCGGAGCCGGTCACCGCAAAAACAGGTGCGGGACAGAGCGCTAAAAAGACTTCCATTTCGGAGGTCAGCGCAGATCCGTCATGCTGTGCCGCGACAAATTCCGGCAGATCGGGACGGATGCCGGGCGCTTTGAAGATGACGTCTTCACGGATGTCAGCAAGGTAGTCCTCGCCCAGCCGCAGGGAAACACCTTTTGCGGCAAGTGTTTCGGCAAGTGTACCGAGTGCCCCAGCCGTTTTCTTATCGCGGCCGACAACGGATGCACCGCATGACAGCAGAAAATCGATGACGGGTGTATTGGAGATGCCCAGACCGACAACGGATACGGTTTTGCCGCAGATCGCATCGCGGAAGGCTTCTAATTTATTGTTCATGAGCGATTCCTTTCTGTATCGGATATGTACTCCTATATATTATATAGACTTTTTCCGATTTTATCAAGTGCTTTTCAAAAAAATTACAGCACACGGAGAAATTTCCGTGTGCTGCAGATGCAATTTTGCAAAAATTACTTGATGATATTGACGCGGATGACGCTTTCCATGGAAGCGATGGTTTCAGCCGCGTTGTCCGGGATGTTGCCGCCGATTTCAAGAATCGTGTAAGCAAAATCCTTCTTGGACTTGTTGATCATGTTTTCGACGTTGATGCCCTGGGAGGAGATGATCGCGGTGATGTTGTTCAGAACGCCGGGGATGTTCTTGTGGAAGATGCAGATACGTGCATCACCGGTGTGCGGCAGGGAAACGTCGGGATAGTTGACGGAGTTGCGGATGTTGCCGGTTTCCAGGAAGTCGATGAGTTCCTTTGCCGCCATAACAGCGCAGTTGTCCTCCGATTCTTCCGTGGATGCGCCGAGGTGCGGGATGGCAACGATACCGGGAACGTTGACGGTTTCCTCGGTCGGGAAGTCGGTGACGTAAGACGCGATCTTGCCGGATGCGAGTCCTACCTTGATGTCGTCTGCAACTGCGAGGTCAGCGCGGGAGAAGTTGAGGATGCGGACGCCGTCCTTCATCTTGGCGATGTTTTCTGCGTTGAACATGCCGCGGGTTTCGGGCGTGGAGGGAACATGAACGGTGATGAAGTCGCACTTCTCGAAGATTTCGTCAAGGCTTGCCGCCTTTTCGATCTTTCTGGACAGTCTCCATGCGGCATCAATGGTCATGTAGTTGTCATAACCGATGACTTCCATGTGGAGGTCGTTTGCAGCGTTTGCAACGAGTGCGCCGATGGCACCGAGACCGATGACACCGAGCTTCTTGCCTGCGATTTCACAGCCGCCAAACTTGGATTTGCCCTTTTCGACCTGCTTTGCAACGTCTGCTTCTTCGGTCTTTTCAAGGTTCTTTGCCCATGCAGCACCGCCGATGACATCACGGGATGCGAGCATCAGACCGCAGATGACCAGTTCCTTGACGGCATTTGCGTTTGCACCGGGTGTATTGAAGACAACGATGCCTTCTTCTGCACAGCGGTCAACGGGAATGTTGTTGACACCGGCACCGGCACGTGCGATTGCTTTCAGTTCGGGATTGAACTGCATATCGTGCATGGCAGCGGAACGCACCATGATGGCGTCGGGGTTGGCAACATCTTCACCGACGTTGTACTTGTCAGCACAGAAATTGTTTGTGCCGACCTTTGCGATTTTATTGAGAAGCTGAATATTGTACATGACGATCTTCCTCTTATGCTTTCGGATTGTTCTTTGCGAAGTCATCCATGAACTTCACAAGTGCTTCAACGCCTTCGATGGGCATTGCGTTGTAGATGGAGGCACGCATACCGCCGACGGAACGGTGACCCTTGATGTTCTTGATGCCGGCAGCGTCTGCTTCCTTTGCAAACTTCTTGTCGAGGGCTTCATCGCCGGTGACGAAGGTGACGTTCATCATGGAACGGTAGTCCTTTTCGACGGGAGCGATGTAGTAATCCTGATTGTCGAGATAGTTGTACAGGATTGCAGCCTTCTTGACGTTGTATTCCTTCATGGCGTCAAGACCGCCCATGTCGAGAATCCATTCGTAAACGAGCTTTGCCATGTAGATTGCATAGCAGGGAGGCGTGTTGTACATGGAATCGTTGTCAGCCATGGTCTTCCAGTCGAGCATGACGGGGGTTTCGGGACGAGCCTTGCCCAACAGGTCTTCACGGACGATAACGACAGTCAGACCGGCGGGTGCCATGTTCTTCTGTGCGCCTGCGTAGATGACGCCGAACTTGGTAACATCGACCGGTTCGGAGATGATGCAGGAGGACATATCGGCAACCAGCGGGATATCACCGGTATCGGGGATGTAGTTGAACTTGGTGCCGTAAATGGTGTTGTTGAAGCAGACATGGACATAATCTGCGTCGGGACGGATGTCTTCACGGGTGATCTGCGGAATATAAGTGAAGTTCTTATCCTTGGAGGAGGCGATGGCCTTGACGTCGCCGTACTTCTGTGCTTCGTCGAATGCCTTCTTGGAGAACTGACCGGAAACGATGTAATCTGCCTTTCCGGAACCGTTCAGCAGATTCAGCGGAACGGATGCGAACTGCGTGGATGCACCGCCCTGCAGGAAGAGGACCTTGTAGTTGTCCGGAATGTTCATCAGGGTGCGGAGCTTTGCCTGTGCATCGGCAATGATTTCTTCATAGACCGGAGATCGATGGCTCATCTCCATAACGGACATACCGGAATCCCCGTAGCAGACCAGCTCAGAAGCAGCCTTTTCAAGAACGGGAAGCGGCAGCATGGAGGGGCCTGCAGAAAAATTAAATACTCTGTTCATAACGAATCTCCTTTTGGATTGGGTGTTTGTAAATATCCGACAAGAAAACGCGGACTTTCACGCTTTAATCGGATTACTTGATATCATACCACGTTCTGAAGGAATTGTCAATAGAAAATTGCAAAAAACGTGAAAAATATAACGAGAAAATGCAGAAAATGCGGGTATTTATACTTTGTCCGTCATTTTTGATGCAAATTTATGAAAGTTCAGCGGTAAAGGATCGGCGTATCGAAACCGATTTTTCCGTCTGCACCGATGAATTCCGCGCGGACAAAGCGATCAAAGGGCCGCAGGATGAATTCCGCTTCCGTGATGCCCTCGCCCGAGACGCTTCGTCCGTCCAGCCAGACCGAGCCTGTGTAGAAGACGATCTGCGAAACAGGATCACAGGTATAACGGATCCGTCTGTTTTCGCTGCCTTCTATTTCCTCCACGGTGACAGCGAAACGCGGTCCCTGTGTTGCCATGACGCGTCCGGCGCGGATTGCATCCAAAATGGCATCTTCGGTCAGTGCGTCTGCCTGCACATAAATATAGGAAAGACACGCTTCGTTCTGATAGAAATGGCTGTCGTCGGCACACATGGAGGTATAGACCTTGCCGCGGGCTGCAAGCTGATCGATGACCTCGCCCGAATACGGACGGCAGTTGCGGGGAAGCCCCGATACGGAATTGTAGATTTCAACGCCGTCAAAGCCCGAAAGCGGCAAAATCTGCTCGCAGGTTTCCAGGGACCATGCGGGATGCGCGAGAATGGCAATGCCGCCGACCGCATGTACCGCGTCAACGATATCCTGTGCCGTATAGGTGCCGTTTGCAAGGCTTCGATCCAGATTGGCAGGCTCTTTTTCTCCGATGGCGACGACATGGAAGACGCCGGCTAAAATGTCAGCACCGTTGATGTTGTATTCGCATCCGCCGAGAAGCAGCATTCCGTCTTCGGTCATATGGGTTTCGGAGTGGACCCAATGATCGGTCAGCGACAGAAAATCGTAGCCGTTGTCCCGATAGAGCGCAATGACCTCCTCGGGCGTCTTCTTTCCGTCGGTTACTGTTGTATGCGTGTGCAGGTTGCCTTTATACCATGTTTTTCCGTTTGCATCAATAAACATTGCAGTGTCCTCAATTTGCTTTGAATTTCAGTTGTCGGGTACATGTCCTGTGACAAATTCCCGTCTGCAATATCATATCATACTGTGACCCAAAATGCAATCGGCGGCTGCAAAAAAATAATGGGAAAATTTCACAGAATCTCTTGCAATTTTCGAAAATATATGTATAATAGTGAGTAACAGGAAAGGATGTTTAATATTTGATATATGATATTATGAAACGGAGGTTTTTTCTTATGACAACAATGAAACGAACCATGACAGCCATGCTGGCGATCCTGTGTACCGCATCCGCTGCGCTTGTATCCTGCGGTGATGCATCGGTGGGAACCGTTGACACGGCAGCGGTGACACAGGCGGAAAC
>JAFYTT010000157.1 GCA_017558715.1 Clostridia bacterium
AATAACCGTATTTCCGTTTTCATCTGTCATAAGATTCAGACCGTTATCCGGCTGCACCTCTGCCACACCGCCGTGCCCGGACAGCTTGTCTGCCATCTGATAAAATGCATCGAAGGTCAGCGGTCCATCCGATACAGAACGTGCGGCGGCATAGGTAGAAACCGTCATACCGACGGGCAGTGACCACATACGCTCTCCCTCAGACATGGCATACCGCACCGCACCGAGCATAGTGTCTCCATAGATCGGATTCAGATCGACGATCAGATTTTTGGATGTATATTTATCAAGCGCAAGCTTTTCCAGCTGATACGGCAGAGAAATGAGGATATCCGGCGTTTCTCCGGCAAATACCTGTTCCTCAAAGACACTTGCAACCTCATCCCCGTAAACATCATAATCGATCAGCCGAATAAAGTATTCATCATTTTCTGTGTTGAACAGCGAAACGGTTTCCTGAATCAACTGGTTGTATCCCGTTCCCAGCAGACCGATTTCAATGATACGGCGCGGTTTTGGGAAGGGATTTTCTTTGGTACAGTCAAGCAAGACATATTCATATTGATTGCCAAGCTGTTTTTTCTGGTTTGAATACATACGTTCAGGATCAATGATGATATTTCCGTATGAATACACCGCGCTGCCGTTGATCCACTCTAACAACGGTTCTATATTGTAGTCATCATCGATAATTCTGTACAAGCCGCTTCGATTCGAGCAATATATATTTCCATCACCGTCAAAGCAATAATTCTCCATTTCTGTCAGTTTGGCTAACGGTTGAAATTCAGCTTTGGTCAGTTCTCCTGTTCCTGCATGATACTGATACAACACATGATTGTCCGCAACCCAATAAATGTCCTCGCCACAGTAAGAAAATGCAGACGGGGTGAAATCGAGTGACGTACAGTGCTGAATTTCCAGTGTCTCATCCAGTACGAGAATGGCTGACGGAAAACGCATCACAATTCGATAACCGCCTTCTGCTGCTTCGGTAACGGATGCCGAAAATATACTGGTATTTGCCTGACACGCCTCCGGCATATCAACCTGACAAACAAAATTATCATCCGCATCGAACAGACGAAGAAGTCCCAGCTCACGGTTATTGCGCAGACTGCAAACGGTAATCAGCGAACCGTCAGGCAGAACACAGGCATACCACGGCACATCATGTTCAAAATCATAATCGGGCAGTGTGCGTTCGCTCACAAGTTTCCCGTCACGGTCTGTACAAACCAAAACGTTATGAAGTCCTCTGCCGATGACAGCATACAGATAATCGCCGTCACCCCAGATACAGCGGATATAACCGGTCAATGCACATTCAGTCTGCAGACGTTCATACGTCTTTACACCGGTGATATAGTCATCATCCGTCGCCGCGCCGTCAACCAACTCCGTAATCACCGTCTCAAACCGACCGGATTTGTCCCTGGTATTCGTCGGTGAAACAGGATTTCCCGATGCATCGGTTCCGACAGCGGCAGAACCTCCGCCGTCACAGCCGCAGAACAACATACAGAATATCACGGTCGGAATAATAAAAAGGCGTAATAATCGTTGTTTCATGATAGGTTCCTCCGTTATATTTTAATATCTCATAGAATATGTCGGATTTACAACCGTTTTGTGACAGCGGATTTCGGATATTTTGAAATTTTTTTACAGATGCGCGGCGACAATCAAAGATTGGCGCGAACGACCGCCTCAACCTGTGCGGCAGCGACCTCAATTCCTGCGGGAGTCAGATGAATGTGATCATCCTCACGGATGTATTCCTTGTACTTCGGCCAGATCAGGCTGTGCAGGTCGTTTACGACAACGCCCATCTTTTGAAGCTCCGGCACAACCAGCGCATTGCGGGAGATAACTTCCTCATTGACAATTTCGGGATGATTCCAGACAGGGGTTGTCGTTGCAAAAATGACAGTCTTGCCCATGTGAGAGAGAATCCGCGCCAGACGGCAGACGGCTTTGACATAGTCCTCGTCCGGGGTGAAGATACCGTCGGGATACAGATCATCGAACAGATGGCAGGCATCCCAGAGCCCATTGTTGAAGTGAATGACATCCGCGCCCTCGATCTGTTTTCTGCAATCGTGAATCAGACGGAGCGTATTTGCGGTAAAGCATCCGTTGCGCGGCGGCTGCCAGCAGGTACAGACATCGGCAAGACGGTCACCGATCACCCTGCCGTATCCCTCCAAAAGAATGGAGTCGCCGAGAAATACTGTTTTTTTCATGGTCAGATTCCTTTCCAAAATTAGATCATTCCGAATCGCTGCCCGTCGCCGCACGATAGGCATCGATCAAAACCAGGTTGTTGTCAAGCAGATACATACACTGCTCTATTTCCTCTCTTGCGGCATCGGATATTGCAATATAGTCCGACGGATTGAGTACCTCCCATGTACCGATGGCATTGGCTTCGGCATTGAGCGCGATGCCGGACAGCGGGAACTGGAAAAAGACCTCGTCGGAGATAAACGAACCGCGTCCCAGATGCTGCTGCTGACATACGACATTGGATTCCAGACGCAGAAGACTTTCGCCGAACATAATGCCTTTTTCGTTTTTCAGTCCGAGAAGATGCAGAAGCGTCGGCATGACATCGATATGTCCGCCCGCAACGGATTTTGTTTCCGTCACACCGCTGCCGGGAATGTGAATCATCAGGGGAACATTGAAATGGGATTCGTAAGTATATTCCGTGCCGAGCAGTTCTGTTAAGAACTGTTTGGACTGCCAGTCATAGACCGGTAACCCGAAGTGGTCGCCGTAGAATGTAATGATGGTATTGTCGTATAGATTCGCCGCTTTCAGCGCATCGATCAGCATCCCGACGGCATGGTCAAAATAATGCACCGACTGCAGATAATTGCCGAACAGCGTACCGACATGCTCGTCCTTCAAGGTCAGCATGTTATACTGCGCGGGAAGCTCAAACGCGTAATGCGAGGTCAGCGTGACCATGAACGCATAAAACGGTCCGCTCTGCTCCTTCAGATAATCGACGGCACGGACGAAAAACTCTCCGTCCGAAACACCCATACCCGCGACCTCCGCAGGTTCGGCATAATAATCACTGCCCGACAGATACGCGTCAAAGCCCTGTCCGGGATAGGCGACA
>JAFYTT010000158.1 GCA_017558715.1 Clostridia bacterium
GACCGTGGACGGCAACATTATTCTCGGTCCGACAGCGGCTGCAATCGATGATAAGGACGATACCGCAACGACGGATGCGGGGCTTTCCCTGGTTCAGACCGGTGCACGTCATCTTGTTCCCACCGTCAATACCCGTGCGGTCATTACGCAGTTTTCCGGTGTCCGCCCGACGCCCGTAGGCGCTGATGGTGACATCACCAAGAGCGATTTCTATATCCATGTCTCCGAGCAGATCCCCGGACTTCTTCACCTTGCGGGCATTGAATCGCCCGGTCTTGCATCGTCTCCCGCCGTTGGTGAATATGCCGTGGAGCTCCTTGACGGTATGGGACTGGAGCTGACCGAAAAAGAAAACTATATCCTTGGCAGACCCGAGAAAATCCGCTTCCGTGAGTTGTCGGATGAAGAACGCTCTGCCGTCATTGCAAAGAATCCGCTGTACGGCAAAATCATCTGCCGCTGTGAAACGGTTACCGAGGGTGAAATTGTCGACGCGATTCACAGACCGCTCGGTGCACGCGACCTTGATATGGTCAAGCGCAGAACACGTGCGGGTATGGGACGGTGCGGTTCCGGCTTCTGTTCCCCGAGAACGGTGGAAATTCTGGCACGGGAGCTTGGTGTGCCGATGAGTGAAATTACCAAGTGCGGCGGCGAGTCCGTGATTCTGATCGGAGGCGAAAAGTAATGGAAAACAAGAAGATTATCATCATCGGCGGTGGTCCTGCGGGTCTTGCCGCGGCGATTGAAGCAAATAATGCGGGTATTGCGCCCGACGACATCCTGATTCTGGAACGTGACCGGGAACTGGGCGGTATTCTCAATCAGTGTATCCATGCAGGCTTCGGACTTCACATGTTCGGCGAGGAACTGACGGGTCCGGAATATGCAGGCCGTTTTATCGACATTGTCAAGGAACGGAACATCGGTTATCTGTGCGATGCGATGGTATTATCCGTATCCGCGGAGCGCGAGGTTTCGTTTGTTTCTCCGACGGAAGGCTTCTGCCGCGTCAAAGCAGGCGCGATTGTGCTTGCAATGGGATGCAGAGAGAGAACACGCGGTGCGCTCAACATCGCAGGTTCCCGTCCCGCAGGTATTTACTCCGCAGGTACGGCGCAGAGATACGTCAACATCGACGGTTATCTGCCCGGCAAGCGCGTGGTTATTTTAGGCTCCGGTGATATCGGTCTGATCATGGCGCGCCGCATGACGCTGGAAGGCGCAAAGGTCCTTCGTGTCTGTGAGCTGATGCCGTATTCCGGCGGTCTGCCCCGCAACATTGCGCAGTGTCTTGATGACTTTGATATTCCGCTGTATCTGTCGCATACCGTGACAGGTATTCACGGAAAGGAACGTCTGGAAGGTGTTACGGTTGCCAAGGTCGGCGACGACCGCAGACCGATTGCCGGAACCGAAGAATACATCGAATGTGATACACTTCTTCTGTCCGTCGGTCTTCTGCCCGAGAACGAGCTGACGCGTGAGGCGGGTATCACCATCGACCGAATTACCGGCGGTGCACAGGTTGACGAAACCATGCAGACCTCCATTCCCGGCATTTTCGCCTGCGGCAATGTTCTGCATGTCCATGACCTCGTTGACTTTGTCACCAAGGAAGCCTACCGCGCCGGTGCTTCTGCCGCAAAATTTGTAAATGAAGGCGGTTCGACTCCTACCGGATCCACCCTTCAAACAGAAGGCAAAAACGGTGTACGTTATGTTATGCCGCAGAAGATCAATGCAGACGGCGCTCTGACAACTGAAACCACGCTGTTCTTCCGCGTAGATAACATTTACCGCGATAAATTTGTGACGCTGTCGGTGGACGGAACCGAAATCTTCCGCCGTAAGAAGCGCTTTTTGGAGCCGGGACAGATGGAAAACATCACGCTGTCCGAGGATGCGGTGAAAGCCATCCGCAGCGGTAAAACCGTAACGGTTGCGCTGGCATAAGGGAGGATCTGAATATGAGTATCATCAAGAAAACATGTATCGTCTGTCCGATCGGCTGTCATCTGGAAGCAGAAGTCTCCGACAGCGGAGAAATTCTGTCCGTATCGGGCAATACCTGTAAGCGCGGCGAGACCTACATCCGCGATGAAGTGACCAATCCGCGCCGCACGCTGACGTCAACCGTTAAGCTCACAGGCGCAAAATATGATAAATTCCTTCCTGTCAAGACCGACGGTGCTATATCCAAGGGTAGACTGTTCGAAGCCATGGAAATTCTGTCGGGAATCACGGTGACCGCACCCATCAAGCGCGGCGATGTGATTGTCGAGAATTTCCTTGGCGAGGGTGTTGCGCTGGTCGCAGGAAAAACGGTGGAATGATATGAAACGGAACATTATTACGACAACCTCCGTGTTCCCGCCATGCTCTGATCTTGATAAAGTCCTGCGTGTGCTTGCCGAAATCGGTTATGACGGTGCGGATATCGCGTTTGACTACTGTGTGCAGCAGTCAGATTATCCGTTTATGACCGATGCATATGAGGTGTGGGCAGAGGGACTTGAAAAAACGGCAAAGGAACTTGGCATTGTGATCTCTCACAGCCATGCGTCCTTTGATGCGTCCTGTCAGGATGAAGGGATGATTCGCCGAACCCTGCGCTGCTGTCAGATCATGGGCATCCGCTATCTTGTTGTGCATCCGATCTGGCGTGATGCCGACGGGAAGATCATCGAGGACAGGGATGCCTTTCTGAAACGCAATGCCGAGGCGATTTCCGCAATGCTGTCTGCAGCGGACGAATACGGTGTGATTCTGCTTTCCGAAAACCTGCTCTGGGGCGCATCTGCCAATCCGGAGGTGATCTCCTCTCTGGTATGGGAGGTCGGACATCCGAACTTCGGCTGGTGCTATGACACAGGTCATGCAAAGTCGCTTGGGTATGCACCCGCAGTTCTGCGTGACTGTCTCCCGCCGCTGTCCCTGCATATGCAGGATAACCTTGGACATGGGGATGACCATCTTCTGCCCGGCGACGGTGCGATTGACTGGGATGATGTCCTGTCTTGTCTGCGTGACTGCGGCTACAGAGGAGACTGCGTTCTGGAAGCACACCATCAGCCGCTGGAGGCAAAGAACGAGCGTGAACGCAAGAGCATTCTGATCGATCTTTATATGCGCGCCGTGAAGCTTGAAAAAGATATGGAACTTCACAGCATACAGGAATAAAAAATATGAAGCAGACTGCTTATGCATTCCATAAGCAATCTGCTTCAAGTGTGCGATGTTATATGGTTTACCATTCTATAGTGACAAGTATATTATAAATTTCCTTATCTTTTACTCGAACCATTTTATATCGTCCGGTATCAGACGAAAATAAGCGTTCTAAGCCGGTGTATTCAACAAACTGATTTTCCATTCGATACAGATCGAATGTTTTGCTAATGCGAATTTTTACAGAATTCAATCCATCCGATTGAAAATGTTCTTCGAGGAATTTATTACACCAATCTGCTTGTTTATTGGTTAATCCGAATGCAACTGGATAGAAACGATGAGTTCCTACTCCATTGTTTTCTTCTTCCTCGAAAATCCAATGATAAAATATTGTTCGCACAAATTTCCAATCTTTTGGTGTATCTGCGGAATGATATAATTTGTAATTAAGATAATATGTTATATATTCATCACCATCTTTATCTCGTTCTGTTTTTTCATCAATCGAACAATAGTTATCATCAAATGTCTTGATGAATTCGTGCAAGCTGGTATTGTAATGTTTTCCTCCTGCTTTCGCAATTCTCATACATGTATCTTTGATATCTGTATACCATTCAGATATCATTTGTTCAAATTCCCTTTGAGGGCGTTCTTGTTTATCCTTTTTTGCTTGCTCTTGTGTTTCTTTGAGAATATCAGAAAAATTCATATTTTTTACCTCTCAATACTTTTCTTAATTTGCCCTGTACGATAATCAAAAATTACGAAAATTCTGCGCTTACAATGCAAACATATATGAGAACCACGATGATTCATTGTCGTATAAATTGAGCAGAGCTTTGCATGACAACTTGGGCAACTAACATCCTTGAATATGCTTTTCATATTGACTACCTTCCTTTACAAATTTTTTCGATTGATTATCCATGTATGGGGTTTGAATTTTCCGTCACGATTTTTAGGTTTTCGTGGACAGTTACCCGGATTTGGTTTGCCACCAGACTGACATCGGACGCAACGTTGCCCGCACCAAGAACAGATATATTCGACTTTTACAATTTTCGTAATAGGCATTTTGCACTCCTTTCATGGGAAAAATAAAAAAGCGCAACCCGAAGGCTGCGCAGTGTAAAAGCGTTGCCCTCAAGCCGCGACGCAAGTTCACATTCTTTACCCAATAAAAGGAAGTATGCAAAAATAGAGCAAGCATTTTACCATGGTAAAATACTTCCCCTGATTGGGCAGAATGATCCCTTAAATTATTCACTTGCGTCGCAAGTATATTCTATCATGTTTACCGCTTTTTGTCAATAATTAAATCAAGAAAGGATGATTTTTATATGTATGACATTCTGCAATACTGCCGCCCTGAGGATGTGGGCGTTCACCCGACGTGGGTCGAGGATTATGTAAACGAAGTCAACCGCCGCCGCAAGGTACAGCACAGCTTTGTTATGGCGCGCGGAACCCGTGTGTTTGCCGAGGGCTATTGGAAGCCGTTCCACCGTGATTGGCTGCATCGGATGTATTCAGTATCCAAGTCCTTCGTTTCCGCCGCCATCGGTATGCTTGCCGATGAAGGACGGATTACGCTTGAAGACCGTATCATCACGTATTTCCCCGAGCAGGATGACGGCAATGTGCATCCGCTGATTCAGGAAATGACCATCCGAGATATGCTGATGATGGCGACCTGTCATAAAACCAATTCCTACGGAGTCGGTGATGCCAATTGGCTGCGTACGTTCTTTCATCCGCATTGGGAGCCCGACCATCCCGCAGGCACGGAATTCCGTTACGATACGGCGGCATCCTATACGCTGGATGTTCTCGTTGAGCGTCTGACGGGAAAGACGTTTCTGGAATATCTCAAGGACAAGGCACTGCGCGAGCTCGGTTTTTCCGAGGAGGCTTGGTGTGTCGAAGCGCCGGAGGGATACGCATGGGGCGGTTCCGGCGTTGAGTGTACGACGCGCGACCTTGCTCGGTTTGCACAGTTGTTTGCGCACGGCGGTGTTGTCGGCGGGAAGCGGTATTTAAGTGAGGATTACGTTACTGCGGCAACATCCAAGCAGATTGACAATCTCCGCGACAGCGGCGGCAAGGTCGATTCCTGTTCCGGTCACGGCTACGGTTATCAGATCTGGCGTATCCGAGACAACGGCTTTGCGTTCCTCGGTATGGGTGGTCAGCTCGGCGTGATCATTCCCGAAAAGGATTTCATTTTTGCCTGCAACAGCGATACGCAGGGTGATGCCGACGGCTATCACGGCTTTGTCGATATCCTCTTTGACACGGTGATCAACCGCATCAAAGAAGAACAGATTCCGTATGACGATGCGGCGTATGTGCGTCTGCAGACAGTACTTGGTGCGCTGGAGATCAATGTACCAGCAGGTGCGGTATCCATGCCGCGGCAGGAAGAAATTGACGGTGTTACTTATACCCTTTCCGAAAACCGCATGGGCATGACGGACCTCACCTTTGAATTCCACGGTGCGCAGGGGCTTCTGACGTATCAGACAACGCGTGGGGAGCGTCGCTTCCCGTTCTGCATGGGACGGTATGCCGACACGACCTTCCCCGAAACGCATTATTTTGGAAAACGGATTCGTCAGCCCAAGGGTGAGGAATACCGCTGTCTGAACTGTGCTGTGTGGGAAGATGAAAATACACTGCTTGTTCGCAGTTACATTATTGATGACTACTTTGGAAATATGGCAGCGAGGTTTGTTTTTGACGGAGATACCGTTTCTCTGACCATCACAAAGACTGCGGAGTGGTTTTTGGATGAATATGTCGGTACTGCCGACGGAGCGAAAAAAGTATAATCAAATATCAAACATAAAGAAAGAGAGAAAAACCAATGAACCACAACACCCGAATCACAGCAGCATTGCTTGCCGCTCTGACCCTTGCAGGTCTTGTATCCTGCGGCGGCGATTCCGCTGATACCCCGACTGTAAACACTGACAATGCAGTGACTGCCGCTGTCACCGAGGCTGAAACTGCACCGATGGACAGTCTGGAAGCAAGAAAGCTTGTTTCCGACGATGTACCGGAGCTGGACTTTGGAGGTAAGGATTTCCGTATTTTCTATCAGAAGCGTTATACGACCGACGCCATTTCACCCGATGGCAAGGAATCGGGTGATGTCCTCAATGACGCGGTTTATCGCCGCAACGTGTCGATGGAAGAACGCTTCAATGTTAAGGTGGTCGGTATCGAGGGTGAAGAGGATGCCATGGTCAGTACTATGATGAAGTCGGTTGCGGCGGGCGACGATACCTGCGAGCTGTTCCTCGGTCACACGGCACTTTCCGGCAAGGCGGCACTTTCGGGCTATTTCCGCAACTGGTATGAGATTCCCTATATCGATTTTGAGAAGCCTTGGTTCCCGCAGTCGACGATTGAGCAGCTTCGCATCAATGACCGCATGTACATGGCGATGTCGGATATGTGTATCGCATTTGCCTCCAATACATACTGCGTATACTACAACAAGGCAATGCTTGCCAATTACGACATTACCAATATCTACGATCTGGTCAGAGAGGGCAAGTGGACCATTGATGCGCTTGCAAACATTTCCAAGGAGCTGTATCAGGACCTCAACGGCAGCGGTACGGCGGACAAGGGCGACCAGTTTGGCTTTGGCAGTCCGTATTCCTCGCACTGTGCGACATGGCCGTCGGCATGTGCGGTTCCGACTGTGGAATTCCATGAGGACGGTACGGTCACAAGTGTGATGGCATCGGAGCGTGCGGCAACGATGACCGAAAAGCTGCGTGAGCTTTACGGCGTCAATGTCGGCAGTTATCTGCATGTATCCACGGGTGCATCCGAGGATGAAATGGAAGTCGAATTCATGAACGGCAACATCGGCTTTATCACAAACGGTCTGATCCTCGCGGAAACCGTTCTGCGTGACGTTACGTTTGACTATGGTATCATTCCGTATCCGAAGCTGGACGAAGCACAGGAATCCTACTATACGGTTCCCGGCGGTTCTGTTTCCTGCTTTGCAACGCCTGTGACTGCGGCGGATACCGAGCTGGTCGGTGCGCTGTCTGCGGCAATGTCGCGTGAATCCTGGGTTTCCGTGCTTCCCACCTATTATGATATCGTTCTGAAAGTCAAGGGCGCAAGAGACGAGGCTTCCGTTGAAATGCTGGATATCATTCTGGACGGTCGTGCGGTTTCGACGGCGTATATGTATGACTCGTTCTCCGGCTATCATTTTAAGATGGCTGATCTGTTCAAAGGAACCAAGGAGATTGCATCGTTTACAAAATCTCTCGATAAGAGCATTGTCAAGCATTATGAAAAGGTAATTGCGCTGTTCTACTCGGATCCGATTGAATAAGTTGTTTGTGGGGAATTATCGCGGCACGGCGGTGGTTCCCCGCGCTTTTTGAGAAAAATTGAAAAATTTTGAAAAAAACAGGGAACTTTTTTTGAATTTTTACGTCTTATATATTACAGAGGGGCGTTTATGTTGTTATAAATCGTCTCTGCCCGCTGAAAAAAGGAGGAAAACTATTATGAAAAACCGTAATAAATTGACGGAACTGCTCATACTGCTGCTTTGTGCATCAACATGCTTGACTTCCTGCCTGTCCGACAAGAACCCCGTCGACGGAACCGATACAAGCGGCTCTGATACCGCAGGACAGAAGATCGAGGAACATGTGCCGGACGGAGGAGATATCACCGAAACCGACGACGCATCTACTGTCCCGCCGCCTGTCATCATCACGCCGCCGGCAAACGAGCTTGACGACATTCCCGTGGACAACCTCGATGACCCGTCATCCGATATCCCAGCTGTGGAAATAGAGGACGAGGATCCTGCCGCAGATGATCCGGTTGTGACAGAGCCTGATACGACTGTGATAGAAGAGGGAGCCCTTGTCGGACTTGCAGGACAGCGTGATTCCGGGCGCTTTGTCTCGGAGCAGTCGCCCAATCTCATTCTGTGTATCGACTGGGAATCGGTCATCGGCGAGGACGGCGTGGCAGATGTTGCTGTCACAGTCGGTATTTCCCACTACCGTTTCTTCTCGCGCGCAAAATCGCAAATGGGAGCCGTTCAGGTCGACGGCAATGCCATCCTGTTTGATACCCCTGCCATCGAATATGATGAGAATACCAAGTCATACACCTTTTTTGGCTCATATGTGTTTGAAACCGATCGTTCCGAAATGGAGGTTGAAGCATCGTGGCAGGTGCTCGGTACTTACGGCGGTATCGAGATTGATACGCTGACCGCCGGCGGTACGATTGTGCTTGCAGACAATTCATAAATACATCATAACATGAAAGGAACATTACTATGAAAAAAAGACGTATTTCCAGAATTGCGATTTCGTTTATCCTGACGCTTTCCATGCTGTTGTCGCTGCCGTTGTATCTTTGTGCGGCGGACATGACAGGAGAGCACATCGAGTGCATTGGAATTTCTCCCGATCAGCGCTATCTGCTTGAAATACGCAGCATTGTCACGATACAAGAAGATGAGTCTATGACCTACAACGGAGCGCATTATCTGGCTGTCTGTGATACCCAAACCGGAAAGGTCATCCGATCGATACAATCTGTCCCGAATTATAAACCGACTTTTGACGGAATCCGTACTGACGAAGAGACCTTTGGGTGCGGTGTCCATTGGTCTGATAACAGCCGTTTTTGTGCTGTGGATATGCCGCATGACCCCGAACACGGTGCATCGGTTTTGCTGTTCGATACCAAACGGATGACCTCATTGGGGCTTGTACACTCCTCGGATTTATATCAATGGATTTATGAACACGATACAGCCCTTGATCTTCCCGATTCCGACACGATCACCTTGAATACACCGTTTGTTGTAGAAAAGTGGAGCGGCAACACCGTCCGTCTGCTCTGCGAGTTCGACCTCGGTGACGGCAGACGGATGTGGGCAAGACACACGCAGGATATGGAACAAATGCGGGTTCTCAACACGGAATGGGGCGACGCGCTTGATCTTGACGACCCGATGAATCCGATCTGGAAACGGACAGAAGCACTTCCGTCCCCCGACAACAATCAAGGATACCGGTTTGATACGCCGGATAACCGTTATTGTATTACTGTGGAAACAGCATATCTGCGCTCCAATCCTGAAACCTGGAATAATATGTATGAATCTGTCCACTATTCTGAGAACGGTTTTGTCCGTGAAGAGTATCATCTGGATCTGATGCATACCGCGTGGGCACAGGGGTTGCGTCATGATGACAGACCGTTATGGAATCATCTTTCACTCAAACTATCCCCTGATAGCCGATACCTGATTGCGGAAAGTGCAGATGTCGGTGCATATCCGTTTTATATCGATCTGGATACCGAGAGAGTGAGAATCCTGCCTTCCGCCGAAACGCGTCTCGATGCGGTTAGCCGCGGAGCGGTAAAGGTTTACACGGAGGCGTTTTCTGTCTTCGGCGATGCGCTGTTGATTGTTTGTGAAGAAGATGGTAGCCGGAGTCGTGAGATTTTTGACCTTGAAACCGGAAAGATTGCGTCCGCGCAAGCAGGTATGGCTGATGATGCGGCATTTGCTTATACTGAACATGAACTTCCGTCCTCTCTGCGTGATGCTTTCCGGGGATTTACGGCAGTATCCAAAACACATACAAACGGACTTGATGGTCTTTTCCGCGTTGGGGATGATTACATGTATTTGCATATGGAACATGGGGAAAACCTGTACAGCACAAAGCTGTATCGGGAATATGTACATCCTGTTTCTGTGATTGATACAGCTTTTGAAGGATACCGTGTACTGTATTCGAGAGAGGGCTGCTGGGTACTCGATGAAAACGAGACGACGGTTTATGCGGGGACCGGTTTTGTGAAATCGTGTGGTGCATTTGCGCTGGCGATCAATCAGGATATGGTCAATCCGATCGATTCGATTGTGACGGATCGCACGCTGTTTGACGCAGATTTCCATCTCCTTGTGAAGCATGTTCTGGATACTGCTCCGCAGTCTGACGGCTCGGTCTATGTTTCACATACCGTCGGACGCGGTGCATTTGCCGAAACGTATCTGTCACACATTGCCGCCGACGGTACCATCATGCGCATCGGTGCATATGACGGCGACCTGTCGGAGTTTCGCGGATGACAGCGTTTCACGATGAAAACACCTTGATGGGAGGTATCTGCTAATGATTGCAGAGAATAAACTTATACCACTTCTGCTGGCGATACTGCTCTGTCTGTTTTTTGTCTCCTGTGCCGAAATCATTGAGGAAGAAGAGAACGAATCTGAAAGTGTCGATGTAACAGTGACCCTGTATGTACCCGATACCGAATCAGCAGAGACGGAGAGGGTAACAGAAACAACAGAGGAGGACACGGAAATTCCGGTCTATCTCAATCCCGATGGTCAGGAATTTGCGGCGCTGTTCGGCTCTTTTTTTCATGTGGAATCGTTTACCGCCGCTTACGGATGGGATACCGGTGAAGATGTTGTTATCTTTTCGGTGGAGTATACCGCAAATGAACCGAATCCGGGAACAGCAATGCTGTCCGTCAACGGCGGAACTCCGTTTGATATCAGCTGTGTACAACTGTCAGATATCTGCGTCACGCAGGAATTTATAGTGGTTGTGCCGAGTTTTACCGATATCGGCGGTCCGCTGTATGTCTTTGACTATGACGGAAATTTGATTTTCGCCGCACATGATGTGACGGCAGAAGGTGCGGAATTCCGTGAACTGCGCGCGGCGGATGATGGTGGAATCACCGTTTTTGCCTCGCGCATCCGACATATGGAACTGACCGGGAACGCCGCTCTTGAATTACAGGCACCGTATGCCGCGTATCAGAAACTTCTGTGGGATGACCCGACATCCGATTTTCTGCCGGGGATGGATACGGCTCAGCCCGATGTATTCTCCGTCGATCTGTCCTGCGGTTGGGATGCGGTTCCTGATGCGCTGAATCCCGCGCTTGTCGTGTCGGGGGAGTATCGGATTCCGTACCTCGGAGAGGGGCAATTCGGACAGATTGTGCCGACAGAGCATATGAAGACACTGCAAACCTTTATGGAAGCACAGTTTGGAGAACGAACACCTGCTGTGACACAGGAGCCGACGACCGAACCTGTCGCAGAACCGACGGACATCACACCGCCCGATCATTCCGATCTTACCGCGGCGATCGATCATTATCTTGATCTTCTGATGGACGGAGCAGGTGATCTGTTCCTTGAATCCGATATCATCGCGCAGAATCCCGATGCATTTGATGCGCTGGTGTCGCTTGGTACGGATGCATTGCCGTATCTGACCGACATCGGCGACAAGATGCCTGCCATGCATTCCGGTACGTACGATGCTCTGTGTATCCACGCCGCACTTGCCCGGATGGCATCCTATCACATCGACCAAAGCCTTTATGATATGACAGTTCTCTCCCCGGACGGAAGTATTCTGGCTGTTGCAAAGGTCGGTACGTTTCTCAGCGGGGACTGGGGCGGTACGATTCTGACACAATACGACAGGATGGTGTTTACCGATACGGCGACAGGAGATGTTCTCTGGGAATATCCCTGTGAGGAACTGTATATGATCCGTCTTCGGAATCAGCAGTGGTCACCCGATGGACGTTATTTTGCGCTGACCTTTGGCTCGGAATCGCACGGTGCGGACTCTATGGTTTTTGACGTGAGTGCGAAGACTGCGCGTGCGTTCCCTGATATTCGTGAGATCGCGGCACTTGCAGGGGTGGGCGAGGAACTTCCGGCGCATTACCATATCCTTGTGAAGGCATGGCGGGAAGACGGCAGACTGGACGGCGAGGTTTTCTTTGATTACGGAATGACAACCGTCGGTGAAGGTTCGTTTGTGTTTGATCCTTTAACCGGGGAAATCTCGGATTTTGTTTGTGACGTTTATCGGCGCGAAGATCGCGGAGAATGAAGTATTAAAATTGAGGACTGTCGGGCTGAAATTTCCGAACAGTCCTCTTTTCCATTGTCAGAAATCACAGTTTCCGCGCACCGTTTTTGTAAATTTAACCGAACTCAAAATTTTTATGCAAAATCCCTTGCAAAATGGGCAGAATTGTACTATAATATTACTGTATTGTTTTTCGGCAAAGAAGCCTTGGCTGTATGCCGCAGATGGAGAAAACGGAGAAACGGAATTTGGGTATCATGACACAGAAAATTGGATTTGACAACAACAAATATATTGAAATGCAGTCCCAGCATATCAAGGAACGCATTGCGCAGTTCGGACAGAAGCTGTATCTGGAGCTGGGCGGAAAGCTGTTTGACGACTTTCACGCCAGCCGTGTTTTGCCGGGATTTGCGCCGGATTCCAAAATCCGTATGCTGCTTTCTCTGCGCGATCAGGCGGAGATTGTCATCGGCATCAACGCCGCGGACATTGAAAAGAATAAGGTCAACAGCAACCTCGGTATTACCTACGAGGCGGATGTTCTGCGTCTGATTGAAGCGTTTTCCTCGTCGGGACTTCTCGTCGGCTCCGTTGTCATCACACGCTATGCAGGACAGTATGCCGTCGATGTCTTCCGCAAAAAGCTGGAAAATCTCGGCATCCGTGTTTATCTGCATTATACCATTGCCGATTATCCGCATAACATTCCGCACATTGTTTCCGATGAAGGCTTCGGACGCAATGATTATATTGAAACAACCAAACCGCTCGTCATTGTCACCGCACCCGGTCCCGGTACCGGCAAGCTGGCAATCTGCCTGTCCCAGCTCTATCATGAGCATAAGCGCGGCATCACGGCGGGCTATGCGAAATTTGAAACATTCCCTGTCTGGAATCTGCCGCTCAAGCATCCTGTCAATCAGGCATACGAAGCGGCGACGGCGGATCTCAACGACATCAACATGATTGACCCGTTCCATCTGGATGCATACGGTGCAACGGCTGTCAACTATAACCGCGATGTCGAAGCATTCCCGATTCTCAATGCGATGTTTGAACGCATCCTCGGCGCAAGCCCGTATAAGTCTCCGACGGATATGGGGGTCAACATGGTTGGCTTCTGCATTTCCGACGATGATGCTTGCCGCCGTGCATCGTATGATGAAATCATCTGCCGTTACTATAAGGCGCAGTGTGACAAGCTTGTCGGACGGGTGGATGAAAATACCGTTTATAAAATTGAAAATATCATGCGTTCGGTTTCCATTACGACCTCCGACCGTGCTGTGGTTCGGTATGCGCTGGAAAAACAGGAAGCCACCGGTCAGCCTGCGGCAGCGCTGCAGCTTCCCGACGGCAGAATCGTGACAGGAAAATCCTCTGAACTGCTCGGTGCGGCATCGGCAATGCTGCTCAACGCGCTGAAGGTGCTCGCGGGCATTCCCGATGATACGCTGCTGATTTCGCCGGCCGTTCTGGAACCGATTGCCAATCTGAAAACCGGGTGCTTCGGCAATAAGAACCCGCGTCTTCACATGGATGAAACGCTGATTGCGCTTGCCATCTGTGCTGCAACGGACGATGTTGCCGCGCGTGCTTACGAACAGCTTGCCAATCTGCGCGGCGCGGAAATGCACTCGACAGTTGTTCTGTCCCATGTGGACGATACCACCTCGAAAAAACTCGGTCTGCGGCTGACGTGTGAGCCGGTTTATCAGAACAAGAGAAGCGAACACTGAACATGCAGAACACGGTAGGTGCTCTGCGAATCAAAAATATTTGTTTTGGGGGTAATGTTATGAAACATCTTCATCGTATGTCTATTTCTGTATTTTTGATTGCAGCGTCTCTGATGACTGCAGCTATGACCTCCTGCGGCGGTGCAGGGGATACGGAAGCGCCTGTTACCGATGCTGCAACTGTCGGAGAAACTGCCGCAGTCACAGAAGCGGTTGAGACAAGAGCGCCGCATGCTGTTCCCGTTGATACGCTTGATTTTGGCGGCGAGGAGCTCTGTCAGGTTGCTTTTGATTGGCAGGGCTATCAGTTTTATTTCTTTGCATCCGAAGAAAACGGCGATATTATGAATGACGCGATTTACAACCGTACCCGTGCGGTTGAGGATGCACTGAACATCAAGCTCGTGTTGGAAATGCACGGCGACAACTGCGGCACATATGTATCGGAAATCAAGCCGGTGATCCTTGCGGGGGATGATGTATATGACCTGATGTTCAATCACTGCATCGACGGTATTGCGACATATGCGTCGGAGGGATATCTTTATAATCTTGACAATCTGCCGTATGTTGACATGACAGCCGATTGGTGGAACAGAGAGCAGATGGACGTTCTGAAACTCGGTGAGAATACTTACTACGCAGTCAATGATATGATGGTTCCCTGTCCCTATGTTATTTATTTCAGCAAGGAGCTGGTAAAAAACCTTGATATGGAGGATCCGTATCAGTTGGTATACGACGGCAAATGGACTTTGGATCAGTTTGAAACGATGGCACGTGCTGCTGTTTCCGATATCAACGGTGACGGCAAGATGGACGAAAATGACCGCTGGGGTGTGACCGCACAGGAAACCTCCAAGTACATCAGCTTTATGACGGGTGCCGGTCAGTATATCACCGATCGAGACGCTGACGGTCGGATTCAGCTTGCGCTGAAAACGGAAAAAACACAGGATATGATGGAGAGTTTTGCGGCGATGGCAAAGGACAATGTTGTCTATATGCCGCCGTCTATGGATCGTTCTGACATGCTGACACTGGATACCGGCAGACTGATGTTCCAGCTGGATTCCCTTTCCGCTGCGGAGCTGCTGCGTGAATATACCGTTGAATTCGGTCTGATCCCGTATCCCAAGTATGACGAGGCACAGAAGGATTATATCTCCCTTGACTGGGGCGGACTGCTTTCTGTTCCCTGTACGATTACCAATCCCGAGTTGGTCGGTGCCGCTATGGAACTGCTCGCATGGGAAAGTGAGAATGAAGTACTTCCGACGTATTATGATATGGTTCTGCAGGGTAAGCTTGCGCGCGATGACGATGCGGTCAAGATGCTTGACATTCTGTTTGATACGATCACCTATGAGATCGGCGGCAACTACTTTGGCTTCTCTGCAGGCTTCGGCGATCTGTTCTACGCACTGCCGCGTCTGGCGATTGAAAAGAAGTCTTCTGACTTTACTTCGTTCTACGAAAAACTCGAAAAGGGTGCAAACAAGTCCATTGAAAAGTTCTATGAATCCCTTGAAAACACCGAAGCGGCAAACGGTTAAGCTCTGTCCGCGGCGTTGTTCTATATAATAAACAATTCTAATATCGGAGGATATCAACATGAAGGTTACAAAGGAAAGCATTATCGGCGACGTTCTGGATTACGATGTCGGCACCGCTGAATTCTTCCTCGAAATCGGTATGCACTGTCTGGGCTGCCCGTCCGCAAGAGGCGAAAGCATTGAGGACGCGTGCGAAGTTCACGGTACCGATGCGGATGAACTGGTCGAAAAGATCAACGAATATCTCGCAAACAAGTAAGATGGGAAATGCATGGGCGGTTGCATGAATGAGAATGCACCGCCCGTTTTCCTTCGTGGGGAGATGACAATATGACCTATGATACCCTTGATGCGCGGCTTTCCTGTGCCGCAGATTTCGTTCGGGTCGGCGCGGTTCTTGCCGATGTCGGAACCGATCATGCCTATCTGCCGATTGCGCTGTTATCCTGCGGTGCCATTTCTTTTGCGTATGCCGCGGATGTTGCCGAAGGACCGCTTGCGACGGCAAAAGCACATCTGGATGACTGTGCCAGAGAGCAGTCGGGACTGTCTGACAGGATTCGCCTTGTTCTGACCGATGGACTGGTCGGACTGAACGACGTTATACCGACGGTAACCGATATCTCGATCTGCGGAATGGGCGGAGAACTGATTGCTCGGATTCTCTCCGATGCACCGTTTGTGAAAAATCCCGATATCCGACTGATTTTACAGCCGATGACGATGCAGCCGGTACTTCGTCGCTGGCTTGGAGAAAACGGTTTTGCTGTGGAACGGGAGCGGCTCTGCACGGCAAACGGGAAGCTGTATTCCGTGCTCTGCTGTCACTATACTGCTGAGAACTATGTGCCGGAACAGCCGCTGCTCGGTGATGCGCTGTTATCCGATCCTGACAATAAGGCGCTTCTGCCGCAATATCTGAAAACCAATATGGAACGGTTATCCCGTATCGTTGCGGGACGGACATCTGCGGGTGTGAAATGTGCGGAAGAGCGCGCGGCACTGGCATTGGCAGAGCAGATGCTCAAAGGAATGTGTAACGATTAACATATACTTATGTGTAACGATAAACCAAAGGAGAAATTCTCATGACAACGGTTCATGATTTATATACTTACCTTGACGGACTGTATCCGAAAGCACTGTCCTGTGCTTGGGACAATGATGGCTTGATGCTGTGCGGCGACGGTTCGAAAGAGGTCAAACGTGTTTTGTGTGCACTCGATGTCACGGAGCGCGTGATCACGGAAGCAATCGAGGAAGGCTATGACTGTATCATCTCGCATCACCCGATGATTTTCAAGAAAATGGCGGCGGTCAACGACAGTGATTTCCACGGAAGACGTGTGATTGATCTGCTTTCTCACGGCATTTCCGTGATGTCGTTCCACACCAGACTCGATGCAGTCGACGGCGGTGTCAACGATGTACTGTGCGATGCGCTCGGTCTGACGGTCACAGGAAAATTCGGCTGTGACGGCGAGGAGATCGGACGGATGGCGCAGACGGATGCGCCGATGAATCTGCAGGCGTTCTGTTCCCGCGTAAAGGGTGCACTTCGCACGCCGTGTCTGCATGTCGTCTCGGCAAAGAAGCCGGTTTCGCATATTGCGGTGCTTGGCGGCGACGGCAAAGATGACTGGGAAGCGGCACTGGCGGCAGGTGCGGATACCTACATCACGGGTACGATGAGCTATAATACCTTACTGGATGCAAAAGCTGCGGGACTCAATGTCATCGCGGCGGGACATTACTACACGGAAGCGCCTGTGATGGAAGCAGTTGCGAAGACGGTTTGTGCGCAGTTTGATGGCGTGGAGGCGGTTGTGTCGGAATGTCCGTGTGAGATTCTGACGGTATAAATAAGGAGTAACAACATGGCATTTGATGCAGGTATGGTTGCCGCGGTTGCGGCAGAACTGCGAACAAAACTGATCGGCGGGCGTGTCGACAAGATTTCCCAGCCGGAAAAAGACGAAATTACACTTGCGGTGCGTGTTGCCGACGGTTCGTATGCACGGGTGTGCATCTCTGCCGGTACCAACAATCCGCATATCAATCTGACCTCCAAACAGAAGGAAAATCCGATGACGGCGCCGATGTTCTGTATGCTTCTGCGCAAGCATCTGTCGGGTGCGCGGGTGTTGTCGGTCACACAGTGCGGCTTTGAGCGTGTCATTGATCTGGCGTTTGAAGCGCGTGATGAAATGGGATTTGTGGTCACGCGGCACATCATGGCGGAGATCATGGGCAAGTATTCCAACATCATCTTCTGCGACGGCGATTATAAAATACTGAACGCGATCAAGCCGGTTGATTTCTCCACCAGCCAGAAGCGGCAGGTTCTGCCCGGTATGCGCTATGAGATGCCGCCGGCGCAGGATAAAATCAATCCGCTTGACGAAACGGAAGAAGGATTTACCGCACAGGCAGAACGTGCCAATCCCGACGGAGCTGCTGACCGTTTCCTTGTCAATACGTATCTCGGCATTGCACCTGTGACGGCACGGGAGATCGTATTTTCCGTCTGCGGCAGAACCGATGTCACCATGTCGGCGATGCCTGCAAATCTACTGTGGAAGTCATTTTCTGCGGTGATGGACATTATCCGAGAAGAACGCTTTACGCCGGTGCTTCTGACCGACACAGAAAGCGGAAAACCGGCGGAATACGTATTTATTCCGACAGCACAGTACGGGGCGAAGGTTGCGGCAGAAACGCTGTCTTCGTTTGGCGAACTGATCGACCGCTATTTTGATGAGCGCGATCATGTCGACCGTGTCAAACAGCGTGCGGCGGATATCTTCAAGTTGCTGACAAATGCCGAAGCACGTCTGAACAAAAAAATCGCACAGCAGGAAAAAGAGCTTGCCGACTGTGCCGAAAAGGAAACGTATAAAAAGTTCGGTGATCTGGTCACGGCGAACATCTGGCAATTACAGCGCGGCATGACCGAGGCGGAGCTTGTCGACTACGAAACAGAGGACTTGTCTACCGTGAAGGTGGCACTTGACCACCGTCTGTCGCCGTCGCAGAATGCGCAGAAGTATTACAAGCGTTACAACAAGGCAAAAAATGCGGAAACCGCGCTGACCGAGCAGATTCTTTTGGCGCACGAGGAGCTTGATTATCTGGCGACGGTCTTTGACGCGCTGACGCATGCCGAAACGGAAGCCGATCTTGACGAGATCCGCGATGAGCTGTACCATGCAGGCTATGCATCGCGTATGAAAGCCTATGCACAGCGCAAGAGCAAGCAGGTAAAGCCGCTGGAATTCCGCACGACAAACGGTTATCGCGTTCTGGTCGGCAAAAATAACCATCAGAACGAGTACATCACGCACAAGCTGGCAGGGAAGAACGATATGTGGTTCCACATCAAGAACGAACCCGGCTCGCATGTTGTGATGTTCTGTGAGGATGATTGGGAGAATGTTCCCGAGGTCGACTACACGGAAGCAGCGACGATCGCGGCGGTATACTCCAAAGCGGGAGAAGCCAAGCACGCGACGGTGGATTATACGCATGTCCGCAACCTCAAAAAGCCGCCGAATGCCAAGCCCGGTATGGTCATATACCACAAGAACTGGTCGGCATATGTCACGCCCGATGCGAAGGTTGCCGACGGATTGCGGGTGTCGGCGAAGAAGGGGATCTGATCTTACGGAC